>DATEHD010000458.1:0-13920 GCA_035279765.1 Candidatus Krumholzibacteriia bacterium
GATCACAACGCCCGGAGAGTGCTCGAAATGGAAGATCGTCGTGTAACTGCTGCGACGCACACTGACACGTGCGGGTTCGCATGCGGCGCGTTGGTTCGTCATGCGGACCGCTTCGCGACGAACGGGCGCGATGTGGCGTGATCCATTCATATGTGGGCTGATGGTCCAGCACGCGGGCCGACGCTCCCGCACGCGCCAGCATGGGGCACGACGTGCGCAGACGCGATGAGAAGCCGGGCGCAACAATTTCGCGATGGATTACACAATTCTCTGCATTTTTCGCGCGAAGTGTGAACCATGTCACGTTGCGTCGTCGTGCTTTTTGCAGACCCGTTGCCTCCGGCCGGTCGGTCACATAGGTTGTAATCGAGATTCGTACCCCTGAAGTGAATGACGTGATCAACTGAAGGAGGAGAAACATGAACCGCGTGGTTCATTTTGAAATGCCGTACGACAACCCCGAGCGAGTGTCGAGCTTCTACCATAAGGCCTTCGGTTGGGAGACGAAGTCGATGGGTTCGCAGATGGGCAATTATGTCCTGGCCACGACAACCGAGACCGATCCGGAGCGCGGGCCGAAGCATCCGGGCGCGATCAATGGGGGCTTCTTTCCGAAGCAGTCGGACCGCCCGGCGCAGTACCCGTCGATCGTGATTGAGGTCGACAGCATGACCGAGGCGCGCGATCGCGTGACGCGAGCCGGTGGTCGCGTGCTGGGTGAGCCCATGGAGATTCCGGGTGTGGGGATGTACGTGTCCTTCATGGATCCGGAGGGAAACCGCGTCGCGATGCTGGAGCCGTCGGGGCGCAACCGCAGCGGCGGGCAAGCGCGAAAGTAGCAGGGCAGGAGCTCGGCGATTCACAGCGTGCGACGCCCGAGTATATATAAGGGGGAGCTGCGTACGCTCTACGAACGTGAATAGTTCGGGCAGGGAATGTCGCTCCGGATGCGCGCCCGGCGCTTCCGGCAGCGGCAGTTTACCTATCCTCGCCGCGCTCGCGCTTTCGTCGCGAGCGTTTTGTTTTCCAGAACATTCCAAACGAAATCAGACTCAGCAGGAGAAATGAGAGCGCGGGAACGCCGAACGCGTACTTGGGCGGCAGATGGAACCCGAAGATAATCGTCAAACAGGCGAGCATGAGGAAGAACCAGAGGCTCGCGATCCCCACCAGGCCCCAAATCCCCATCCAGATGATGCGGAACGTGCGGTACTCGACTTCCGCCGAGAAGTCGTCGACTTTTGTGCGCGTCGCGCCCAGCGCAGCGGCGGCATAACCCTTTACCGTGTCGATGATGCCTTTCCGGCGCGGGGCTTCACCTTCGAGGGGTCCATCCATGCGTGGATTGTATGTCAGGCGCAGGACTGACGTCGCCGGGAAATAAAAAAAGCCGGGAGTGGCGAACCACCCCCGGCTCCCGTCCGGCCTTTCTAGGCGTGGTGGATTCGGCCGGGAAAGAGGGGTTGCAGGATCTCGAGACGCTGCGACTGTGGCGCGGTGAGAATGCCCTTGAGCTTCTCCGCGAATGCGTCGTGAGCAGCGCGCATCTGTTCGTGAGCCTTATCGCGCGTGAGCGATCCCGACTGCATTGCCTTGGATGTCGATTCCTGCGCGTCGTTGAGCGTCGACTGCGCGGCCTTCACGGCCGAGGCTTGCGTGTCGCTGAGCTGGAGCGTGTGCACCATCCACGCCAGGTGGGCATCGCTGCGCTTGTCGGCGTTGTCCGCGCGGCGCTCCATCCGGTTGGAGAAGCGCTCATCGCGCATGGCGTCGAGCTTCTTCACCTGGTCCGCGGTGAGAATCGTTTCCAGTTTGGCGTGCGCATCCTTGTGGATGGCCTCCATCGCCTCGCGCATCTGATCGTCGGTGATGCCGCCCTTGCGGAAGGACTCGCGCTGCGCTTCCACCTTGGTGCGCGTGTCGGCGTGAAGCGCCTTCAGCTGGTCGCGCTGTTTGTCGTTCAGGCCGAGCTCGTTCGCGACCTGCTTCAATTGATCGCCACCGCGCTTGCCGGCGAACTGCGCGCGCAAGTCGCTGCGGCGCTCCTCGCGGCGCGACAGGAGCAAGCTCACCAGGCTGGTGAGCTGCGCGTCACTCAACGACGGCGCTACGGTGGCGATGAATTCCATCTCCTGGCGGCGCGGGGCAAATCCGGACGCGCCGGCGTTCTGTGCGTTGGCGCCGCGCTTCCACTCCGCAAGTGCGGACTTCACGACCGCCGCGTCGGTGTCGTCGAGCGTGAGCGCCTTGTTCACTTCGGAAAAGCTCGGGGCCGCGCTGTTGTCGGCGGCCTCGCTCGCCACGGGTTCGTTCGCGCCGCAACCAGGGCAGAGCGCAAACAGTGCGGCCAGTGCCGCTATGGAAACCAGAATTCGAATGCTGCGTGTCATGGCTCTCTCCTCCCGGGTCGGCGTTGTTCCTTCGACCGCGCGGAAGACGGTTCTGTTACAGAAAATCTCAGGGTTTCCAGTGCTCGCTGCTGCCGAGGTTGCGAAAACGCAGGAGCGCGTCGGCCATGTGGCCGCGCTCGTCCGGGGTGAGCGAGTCGCCCATGGCGATCATCCGGTCGGTGGCCGTACGCGCAATCTCCAGCCGGTTTTTGGAAATCTGCTCGAGCAGCGAATCAATGTGTGCGCGCGGGACCGGGTCCTGCCGCATGGAATTGATGAGCTGCTTCTCGAGGTCGCGGGTCTGGTCTGCGAGCGGACCGATGTCCTGGTGGAGCCTGCGAGCGGTGCGGAAGAATTTCTCCCGATCTTTTTCGGGAACGTACCGCAGCGCGAAACGATGCGCCCGGTCGAGCTGCTTGGGTTGATGGTGCCCGTGCACGTGGAAGAAAAAGAACGCGCCCAGCGCGGCCACATTGAAAACAATCAGCACGATGAGGGCAGCGATCAGGACCTTGACCTTCATTCCTGCACCTCGCCGTTCGCGAGGTCATCGGCGAACCCGCTCTGCGAGAGCGCGGCGCCAATGGCGTCGGAGTCGGTGATCTGCTGGACGGTGGGTTCCTGTGTCATGGTCCAAAGCCGGTAGCCCACGTAACCGCCGGTCAGGATTGACGCCGCCACCGTCGCCCCGGCCAGCGAGACCCATGCCCACCCGCGTCGCGACGCCCTGGCCGGGCGATCCTCGTTCGCGGGGCGGGTGGCTGCCAGGGCCCGAATATGCGCGGGCAAATCGGGGTCGGGCTCGAACTCGGGCAGCGAGGCCCGGCTCTCCAGGAACAGCCGTTCCAACTGGATATCCCGATTCTTGTCTCGTTCGTTCATGGCGTACTCACCCTTTTGGACCGTATTCTGGCCCGTTTTCATGCGCCCCGGCTACAGTTGATCGAGCAGCGGCCCGAGAATCTTGGCCAGCTGCTTGCGCCCACGGAAGATGCGCGCCTGGACCGCCACCATCGAAAGCCCCATCGTATCCGCGATCTGCTGGTAGCTCTGGTCCTCGTAGTGGAACAGGACGATGGGAACCCGGTACTTCGAGTCCAGCGACTGGACCGCCTTCCACAGGGCCCGCGCCCGCTCGTCGCTCTCCACCGCGCGGTCCGGCCGCTGCGTGGGAGGCGGCGTCGGCAGCGCCAGCTCCTCGGACTCCTCGCTCAAGACCTCGCCCACCGAGCGGTCGAGGATGTCGATCCACCGGCGCCGCTTTTCGCGCTTCAAGTAGTTCAGCGTGAGATTGACAGCGATGCGGTAGATCCACGTGAACACGTCGGCCCGCGCCTCGAACCGATCGAGGTGGCCGTGCACGCGCACCCACACATCCTGCGCGAGGTCGCGGGCGACCTCGTCGTTGCCGGTCATGCGATGGATCAGGTTGAGCACGCGGGCGCCATAGCGCTCGTAGAGTGCTTCAAAGGAAGGAAGGTCGTCCGCCGGGCGGTCGTTCGGAAACAGCGGCGCCACATCTGCAAGGATACGTCGAGTCAGGCTGTAACCCCAAGGTCTTGGACAGCCCCCGGGACGTTTTCTTGCCGGTTTTCTGCGGGCTTCGGGCGCGCGGAAAGCCTAGACGTCTCCTTTCGCTCTTTTGCGAAAGATAGGGCGCGGGGCATTCCGCGAGTGTGAGCGGGAACACGATGGTGGGAAAACTCACTCCGCCCGCGCCGAAAGAACGACGACGAAGTCGCCACCCTGCGACGAGGCGAGCTCCAATTCGAATCCGAGGGAAGCCGCGATCCGGCCGGTCAGCGCGAGCCCCAGCCCGAAATGCTGTCCGGAGGCTCGCCGCGAAGAATCGGCGCGCGTGAAACGGCGCAGAAGGTCACCCACACGCTCCGGCGCGATCTGGCTTCCGCTGTTGGCCACGCGCAACTGCGCGCGACCCGGTGTCGATGTCACGTCGATCTGGATGCGTCCGCCGGTGTTCACGTATTCCACGGCGTTGTCGAGTACATTACGGACCGCCACCTCGAGCAGTACCGGATCCGAAATGACGTTCACGTTGCCGGGAAGCCGCAGCGATACCGAAACGTTCTTCGTGCGCGCAACATCAACGAGCGGTTGCCATGCCGCATTGACCACTTCACACACGTCTACAGCGCGGTGTTCGATCTCGACCTGGCCGGAATCGAGGCGCCCCAGGTAGAGCAGCGTCTCGACCATATTCTGCACGCGGCGCACGATGGCGAGGAGTCCCTCCATGGTGGCGCGGTAGTCGTCGGGCTCGCGTGGGCGCGAGAGCGTGACCTCGAGCGTGGAGCGCAGTCCCGCCAGCGGCGTGCGCAGCTCGTGCGCGATGTCCGTGCTGAAGGTGTGCTCGCGCTCGAACGCGTCTTCCAGGCGCGCGAGCAGCTGGTTCAACTCCTCGACCACGGGTGCGACTTCGCGTACCGCCGGCATGCGGACCCGCGCCGACATGTCCTCATCACTCAAATCCCCGATCTCGCGGGCGAGCCTGTCGAGCGGACGCAGGCTCCGCTGCACGACGGCCGCCAGCACGAGGGCGACGAGGAGTCCCCCCAGGGCGCCGACGCCGATCAACAGCGTGCGCAGGCGCGCGAGAAAATGGTCGATGTCGGTGGCGGGCTGCGCTACGACCACGTGGATCACCGGACCCTGCGGCGTCGGCCGGTTGACCTCCTCCCAGTCTTCGTGATCAACCATGGCGGTAGTGCGCATGTCGACGGCGCGGGCGTGCACATCGCCGGCGCGAATCCAGCGGAAGACGGGATGATTCAGGTCGGGCGACGGTGCGCGCTCCAGGTCGCGCGTCCCGAGGTACGGCGAACGATAGAGCACCGAGTCGGCGTCGAGCCATATCTCGAGCGATGCGGTGGCGGTGGGCGATGTGTACTCGGGCAGGCCGATGTCCTCGATCTCCACTTCCATCCCCTCGGGGGTGTACTTCACCACGGAGGCGATCACGCGCGCCTCGTCGCCCATCGACTCGTCGAGTTGGCGCACCAACGTGGTGCGCGCGCCGCGGTAAATGGCGATGCCCGAGAGTGTGAACACGGCCACGGTGCCGATCACGCTTCCGATGATCAGCGACGCGCGAATCGATTTCATCCGTTTTCCTCGCTGAGCACGTAGCCGAAGCCGCGTCGCGTGTGAATCAACCGCGCGCGTCCACCGCGCTCCAGCTTGCGGCGCAGGTAGCCGACGTAGACGTCGACGATGTTGCTCGCGCGGTCCGTGTTGAAATCATAGATACGGCTGGAAATCTGTTCGCGCGTCACCACCTCGCCGCTGCGCAGCGCGAGAATCTCGAGAATGGTGTATTCACGCGCGGTGAGATCGACGTCTTCTCCCGCCATGCGCGCGGTGCGCGCGGTGGTGTCGATCTCGAGCTCGCCGATCTTGATCACCGGCGACGTGCGCCGGTACGCGCGGCGCTCCAGTGCGCGCACCCGTGCCTTGAGCTCTTCGAACGCAAACGGTTTGACGAGATAGTCGTCCGCACCGAGGTCAAGGCCACGCACACGGTCGTTGACCGTGTTCTTGGCGGTGAGAACGAGCACGCGCGCCGCGCTGCGCCGGTCGCGCAGGCGTTTCAGAAACTGGAAGCCGTCGAGGCGGGGCAGCATCACGTCCAGGATGATGACGTCGTACTCCGATGCTTCCGCATAAGCGAGCCCTTCCGCACCGTCGGCGGCGTCGTCGACGGCGTGGCCATCCTCGCGCAGCCCGCGCGAGAGCGAGTGGCGAAGCGGTTCGTAATCTTCCACGACCAGGATTTTCATGTATTCATCCTACCCCTGTGACCGGCACAAATCCAAACCAACATGCAGTTCTCTCATCCGGCTCTCATGTTCCGCCCAATTCAAAGAAACGTCGCTGCTCTCACGGGGCCTTCATGTGCGGGGGGGTAAATTAATCGTGGCCCCCTAAGCACACCGTTCGCGGTGGTTATGGCATGATCATCGCTCCGAGCTCGTGTCGGCGTCGGGCCTGTAGCGATTCTCGAACAGTGGAGGCACTCAGTATGGACAGCAGGCACTTCAAACGAGCGCTTCCGCTGGCGCTCCTCGCCGCGTGCGTGGCCGTCGCTGTCGCCGCAAGCGGTGAAAAGGACTACCATCCCGTCGTCGACGCCGCAAACTTCGTAACCGTTGTCGACAATGCGTACTTCCCGCTCGTGCCCGGCGCGGTCTACAAGTACGTCGAAAAAAGCGGGAAGGACACCGCGGAGACGGAGATGACTGTCACGCACGACACGAAGACAATCATGGGTGTGACGTGCGTCGTCGTGCACAGCGTGGTGAACGAAAAAGGCAAGCTCGCGGAGGAAACCTTCGACTGGTTCGCGCAGGACAAAGCGGGCAACGTCTGGTATTTCGGTGAGGACACGAAGGAGATGCACAACGGCAAGTTCAGCCCCGAGGGATCGTGGGAGGCGGGCGTGAGGAAGAACCAGCCCGGCATGATCATGCCCGCTCACCCGGCGCCCGGACAGCCCTTCCGCCAGGAGTACAGCCCCGGTAATGCCGAAGACATGGGGCAGATCGTTGCGGTCAAGGAAACCATGACGGTGCCGGCCGGGACGTTTCATGATTGCGTGCGCACGAAGGAATGGTCGCTGCTCGCCGCGGGCAGCGAGAAGAAATGGTACGCACCCGGCATCGGATGCATCAAGGAAGTCTCCCCCGAAGGCGACGTGAACGAGCTGATATCGGTGATCAAGGCCGAGTAGGACAGCCTGGAAGCGCGTATTCGGGGAAGGTGAGGAAGCCCGCGACCCTCCCCGGCGGTGGAAACCCTTACCCGCCGGTCATGCCTTTGCCCGATGTCGACGTCCTGGCGACCCCTTCTATAATGGAGAGCATGAAGAAGCTCGGCATCATCGGCGGCCTCGGCCCCGAGTCGACGGTGGACTACTATCGCTCATTCATCATGGCGTACCGCTCGCGCATCAACGACGGCAGCTATCCCCATCTCGTCATCAACAGTATCAACCTGATGCGCGTGATGGGACATGTGGCGTCGCAGCAGAACGACGAGCTCGTTGAGATGCTGGCGGCGGAGCTTTCGGTTCTGGCCAATGCGGGCGCGGACCTGGCCCTGATCTCCGCCAACACGCCGCACATCGTGTTCGACGAGATTCAGCGCCGCTCGCCCATCCCCATCATCAGCATTGTCGAAGCGACGTGCAAGGAAGTGAAAGCGCGCGGGATCCAACGCCCGGCGCTTTTCGGCACCAAGTTCACCATGCGTGCCGGTTTCTATCCGAGCGTGTTCGAGTGCGCGGGGCTCGACGTGGTACGGCCCGCACCGGAAGACCAGGACACCATTCACGCCATCTACATGAACGAGCTTGTGCCGGGCATCTACAAACCGGAGTCGCGCGCAATTCTCCTGGAGATCGTGGATCGCATGCGCGAGACCGAGCACATCGACGGCGTCATTCTTGGCGCCACCGAGCTCCCGCTCATCCTGAGAGAGGAACATCACAGCGGCGTGCCGTTCCTCAACACCACGAAGATTCACATCGAAGCGGCCATCGAGCGAATGTTATCCTGAGCGCATGCGCGCTCGTCGTTTCCTCGTCATGGTTGTTTTCGGCGCTCTGGTCGCGTCCGCTGCGATCGCGGCCGACGACGAACATCCCAAAATTTCTCAGGTGAGCTGGCTCACCGGACGCTGGCTCACCACTCGTCCCGCAAAAAAAGGCATCACTCCGGTCAAGATCACGGAAGAGTGGCATCCGGCCCTCGACACCACCATGATGTCCGTCGGCACTACCATGCGAGGCGACAGCATTCTCGACTCCGAGCTGGTGGTGATTCGTGAAGACGGCAAGCATCTCATGTACGAAGCCCACCCGCGCGGACAGGCGTCGGCCGTATTTCATTCCATCGAAGTGTCGGACAGCGTCGTTGTATTTGAGAATCGCGCGCACGACTTTCCGCAGCGCGTGGGCTACAAGCGCTGTGGACCCGATTCGCTGCTGGCCTGGATCGAAGGCATGCAGAAGGGCCAGCAGAGGCGCATCCAATTCCCGTACCACCGTGTGAAGCAACCATGACCACTGCTCCGGGGCGCAAGTCCTCCGTCTTTTTCGTTTTCTCCGTCGTCCTGATCGACATCATCGGGCTCGGCATCATCATTCCTGTCATTCCGCGTCTGGTGATGGATCTGACCGGCGAGGGACTCTCGCGTGCCGCCATCTACGGCGGCTGGCTCGCGTTCTCGTACGCGGTGATGCAATTCTTCTGTGCACCCGTACTCGGCAATTTGAGCGACCGCACCGGCCGGCGGCCGGTGATCCTCTTTGCGCTGGGCGCCCTGGGAGTCGACTACCTCATCATGGGGTTTGCGCCCAGCATCACGTGGCTCTTCGTGGGCCGCACACTTTCCGGGATGGCGGGCGCTTCGTTCATTCCGGCGTACGCCTATCTCGCCGACATCACGCCGCCGGAAAAGCGCGCGCAGAACTTCGGACTTGTCGGCCTCGCCTTCGGCCTCGGATTCATTATTGGACCGGCACTCGGCGGTTTCCTGGGTGGAATCGGCTCGCGGGTTCCGTTCTTCGTGGCGGCGGGACTCGCGCTCGCGAACACGCTGTGGGGCTACTTCGCGCTGCCGGAGTCGCTCCCCAAGGACAGGCGTCGTGCCTTCGACATCAAGCGCGCCAATCCGGTGGGCGCGCTCATGCATATTCGCAAGTACCCGCTCGTGCCGGCGCTCGCCGGCGCGCTCTTTCTGTGGCAGCTGGCGAACCAGTCCTTTCCGAGCACGTGGGCGTACTACACCATTTTCCGCTTCCACTGGACGGAAGCGCAGGTGGGCGCGTCGCTCGCGTTCGTCGGCGTCATTATCGCCATCAGCCAGGGTGTGCTCACACGCACCGTGATTCCACGCATCAACGAGAAGCGCAGCGCCATGCTCGGCATGACGTGCGGCGCGATCGGGTACGCCGGACTTGCGTTCGCATCGCACGGCTGGATGATGTACGCGTGGCTCGCGGCATGGCTGGGCGCGGGGATGGTGTACCCGTCGCTGAATTCAATCATGTCGGGGCAGGTGCCCGCCAACGCGCAGGGCGAGCTCCAGGGCGCGGTGGGAAGTCTCTTCAGCCTGGCGAGTGTCATCGGGCCGCCGCTGATGACGCACCTCTTCGGCATGTTCAGCGCGGGCGCGTTCTCGATCCACCTTCCGGGCGCCGCTTTCCTGTGCTCGTCGCTGTTGGTGGTGGTGGGCGCGCTTCTCACGGTGCGAGCCGTGCGTGCCGGGGCGAAGATTCCCCACGCCCATACGCCGGAACCCGTCTCGTCATCGAGCAGCTGAGCTTCTCGCACCGCGCGCCGATCTGTGGCGTTGTCAGCACCCTGCTAGGAGATCACTATGGCAAACCCGAACGACTATTCGTATGTGACGCGGATGGACATCGCCTTTGCGCCGCTCGAGAAATTCGATGTGCGTGCGCTGGCCGATGCCTGCCCCCACAAGTGGTTCAATCAGACGCTGTGCAAGGTGAACGAATCGGTGGTGCGCCTCGGCGTTGTCGAGGGCGAGTATCACTGGCACAAGCACGACGACCTGGACGAGTTCTTCTATTGCGTCTCGGGGAAGTTCATCATCGACCTCGAGGACCGCACCGTCGAGCTCGGACCGCAGCAGGGCTACGTCATCCCCAAAGGCGTGATGCACCGACCGCGTTCGCCCGAGCGCAGTGTGATTCTCATGGTCGAGGGCGAAGGAATTGTGCCCACCGGCGACTGATTTTTTGGAAGGGAGCAAACGAATGCATATTTTCGACAAGTGCGATGACACGGGGAAACTGGTGCTCCGGTTGATGGTGGGGGTGCTCCTCCTGCTCCACGGTATCGCGAAGGTGAAAATGGGCGTCGACTGGATGACGCCGATGCTGGCGTCCCACGGGCTCCCGTCGTTCCTCCGCTTCGGGGTGTATATCGGCGAGATCGTGGCGCCCGTCCTCCTGATCGTCGGAATCTTCACCCGGCCGGCGGGTGCGGTGATCGCGTTCAACATGCTGATGGCCGTCCTGCTGGTGCGCATCGGCGATGTGGGCTCGCTCGGCAAGTCGGGTGGTTGGGCGATCGAGCTGGAGGCGTTGTTCGGCCTCGGTGGTGTGGCAGTGTATTGCCTGGGCTCGGGGCAGTACGCGCTCTCGCGCGGAAAGGGGAAGTGGGATTAGGCAAATCGTGCCCGTTTGCCAGACCCCTTACAGTCAACGCGGCACGCGGTATGTTTCTTGCCCCTTGAGCCGGCGACAGTTATCGCCACTTGATTGACAGCCATGATGGAACACCGCGGAACTCTCAACGACCAGCTCATCCAGCTTCGCACCGTATGCCGGGTGCCGAAGCTGCGCTCGCGGGCGCAGACCTACCAGGAAGAGGTCGCCAACAGCGTCAGCCACGGCGTGGGGCTGTTCATCGCCCTGATTGCCGCGCCGCTCCTGTTTGCCAATGCGCTCCGCAGCGGCGAGCCACGGCGCATCATCGCCTTCGGCGTCTATGCCGCCACACTCGTCATCATGTACGCGGCGTCGATGGTCTACCACGGGCTTCCGCGCGGGCGCGCCAAGTTCGTGTGCCGCATCATCGATCACGGCGCCATCTTTCTTCTGATCGCCGGCTCCTATACCCCGTTCATGATGGGGGTGCTGTGGGGGCCGTGGGGGTGGACGCTCCTCACCTTCGTGTGGACGTTCGCGCTCCTGGGCGTCGTCCTCACCGCCATCAGCCGGGTCAAGTATCCGACGCTCTCGACCCTCGTCTACCTCATGCTCGGATGGATGATCTGCGTGGGGGCCAAGCCGCTCTGGGTTCACATGAATCACTGGGGCCTGTTCTGGATTGCGGCGGGCGGCTTCTCCTATACGCTGGGGGTGGCGTTTTTTGCCGCCGACAGGCTGCGCTACAGCCACCTCGTGTGGCATGTGTGCGTGCTCATCGGCAGTGCCTGCCACTATATCTCGGTGGCGCTGTACGCCTTTCCGCCGCGGTGACGGCGCCTTCAGAATTCTCGGAACGCGACGGCGGTTTTCGGCGTAGGATTCACTGACCACAAGGAGTGCTCATGCCGAACCGTTCCTTCTGGATACTCCTCACCATCGCGCTGGCGTTCGGCGCCGCCATCACCTGGATCGACACGCGTCCCACGTGGGACGACACCGGCATTACCGCCGCCATGATCCTGGTTGCGACCTCCACCCTCGGCTTCGCCAGCCCGCCCCGGGCGTGGATTTTTGCCCTCGCGGTGGCGGTATGGATTCCGGCCTTCGGTCTCGTGCACGGACACCACTCCACCGTGATTGCGCTCGTCGTCGGCTTTGTGGGTGCGTACGCGGGCGCGGCCGCGCGGCGCATCATCACGTCGATGGCGCGCTAGTTCGCCCGGCTTGCCAGCCATTCGCGTTTCCTGATAGATTCGGCGCACGTCCCACCGGCGCCGATGGAATCAATCAAGCACATCCTCGATTTCTTCCTGCACATCGACAAGCACCTGCTCGATGTGGTGCAGACCTACGGTGTCTGGGCCTACGGCATTCTCTTCGCCATCATCTTCATGGAGACCGGGCTGGTGGTGACGCCGTTTCTGCCCGGCGACTCGCTCATTTTTGCCGCCGGAGCGCTGGCCGGAGCGGGTGCGCTCAGCGTCCACACCCTGATTCCGCTCCTGATCACCGCGGCGGTGACGGGCGACAATCTCAACTACTTCATCGGACGCACTCTCGGCCCGCGCGTGTTCCGCGAGCGCAGCCGCTTTTTCAAACATGAGTACCTGGAGCTGACGCGCGATTTCTACGACAAGCACGGCGGCAAGACTCTGATCCTCGCGCGCTTCGTTCCCATCGTGCGCACGTTCGCTCCCTTCGTGGCCGGCATCGGCCGCATGCGCTACGTGAAGTTCCTCGGTTTCAGCGTTGCCGGCGGAACGCTGTGGGTGGGCCTCTTCGGCCTGCTCGGCTATTTCTTCGGCGGGCTGCCCGTTGTGAAAAACAATTTCTCGATCGCTGTGCTCGTAATCATCGCGCTGTCCTTGACGCCCATGATAGTTGAAGTCTGGAAAACGTGGCGAAAGGTATAAGAGCGCGCGCGAAGGTGCGCGATGAAAAAGTGCAATCAGCCGGATTCATCTCCGATGTAACCCTTGGAGGCCAATCATGAAGTCCATTTTAGCTGCAATGCTGTTGGTTGTTCTGTCCGGCGCCGCACAGGCCGCCGTCAAGCTGGACCCCGTCGACTACAAGGACGGCACCACCACGCTCAAGGGACAGATCGCGTATGACGACGCCGTGAAGGACAAGCGTCCCGGCGTGATCGTCGTGCACGAATGGTGGGGACTCAACGATTACGCCAAGAAGCGCGCGCAGATGCTGGCCCAGGCCGGATACGTGGCGCTGGCCGTCGACATGTTCGGCGACGGCAAGAGCACCGACCATCCCGATGAAGCAGGCAAGTGGGCGTCGGAAGTGGCCTCCAATGCCAAGACGAGCACGGATCGCTTCATGGCGGGGTACAACCTGCTGAAGGCCGACAAGCGCGTCGATGCTGCACACATCTCGGCGATCGGTTACTGCTTCGGCGGTGGTGTGGTGCTGCGCGCGGCGATGGCGGGCACACCGCTCGATGCGGTGGTGAGCTTCCACGGCGCACTTCCCACCGACGCGGCGACGGGCAAGGTGACGGCGCGCATGCTTGTGTGCCACGGCGCCGCCGACGGGCTGATCACGCCCGAGCAGGTGGCCGGTTTCCAGAAGGCGGCCAACGACGCGGGCGCCGACTGGGAGTTCATCGCGTTCGCCGGCGCCAAGCATTCATTCACCAATCCGGACGCCGATTCCCACGGCATCCCGGCGCTCTCATATAATGAGAAGGCGGACAAGCGTTCGTGGCAGGCCATGCTGGACTTTCTCGCGGAGAGCAAGAAGTAGACGATGCGTTGGAGACGATTCATATACGCGGCGTGCGTGGCGGCCGTGATCGTGGCGATGGCAGGCTGCGCGGGAGAACATCCGGGGAAGAAAGAGCCTGAGATGCCGCTCCCGCCCGGTGTTTCGCAAGCGCCCAAGGGTCTCAAGTTCTCGGTGAAGATCACGCCCACGCGGTTCCGGCTTGGCGACCACGTGAAGCTCGAAGCGACCATGTTCAACGATTCGAGCGACAAGTTCGCGCGCGACTTTCCCAGTGGCTGCCAGTGGGATTTCCAGATTGCACGCGATGTTCGCGTGCTGGGCCCGAACCGCATGTGTACCATGGCGACCACCGAGCTTACCCTCGAGCCGGGCGAATTGCGCATGATCGTGCGTGACTGGAACGCCGCCAGTCAGTATTTCGAGCTCGAAGAGCCGCTCACACCCGGATCGTACCAGGTGACAGCGGGATTGTTCGAAAACGGTCGCGTGACGCCGATGGCGGATCCGGTCAGCATCGAGATTTTGCCGAAGTGAGAAAGAAGGAGAGAGTATGAGCACCACCATGAACACGCGCCGGCCCCAGGCGGGCGA
>DATEHD010000459.1:0-12656 GCA_035279765.1 Candidatus Krumholzibacteriia bacterium
CGGCGCGGTCCGGTTGCGGCTTCCCTGTTAAGCTGTTAGTCTCCGCCCATGCAGGGCAGGCGCTTTGGCGGCTACGAGCTCGGCGACAAACTCGGCGAGGGTGGGATGGGTGCGGTGTTTCTCGCCCGCGATTCCACGCTGGATCGTTCTGCCGCCATCAAGATCATCCGCGCCGAAAGTCTCACCACCGAAGGCAAGGAGCGATTCTTGCGCGAAGCACGGGCCTGTTCGCGCATCAACCATCCCAACATCATCACCGTGTACGCCGCCGGCGACGAAAACGGCACGCCGTACATGGCGATGGAGTACATCGACGGCCGCACGCTGCGCGACATCATGCACGACGGGCCGGTGGCGTGGCGCAAGGCCACGAAGTGGCTCGTCAATCTGCTCGATGCGCTCCAGCGCCTGCACGGCGTAGGCATCGTGCACCGCGATCTGAAGCCCGAGAACATCATGGTGACGCGCGACGGCATCATCAAGCTGATGGACTTCGGGCTCGCGCACCTCACCACCCAGACCGCCATCACGCAGGAAGGCACCACGCTCGGCACGGCGCCGTACATGTCGCCCGAACAGGTGATGGGACGGCGTCTCGACGCGCGCAGCGATCTCTTCTCGCTCATCACGATCTACGACGAGATGCTGACCGGCAGGTATCCCTTCAGCGGCGATCACGCCATGTCGATCATGTACGCGATCCGCAACGAACCACCGGCGCCGCTGACGTGCCGAGAGCCGGATTTTCCACCAGCGCTCAAGCCGGTGGTCGCGCGGGCCTTCGAAAAGGAACCGGACAAGCGCTATCCCGACGCGGCCGCGCTGCGCGCCGCCGTACTCGAGGCCGCGCCGGAGATCGGCAGCGGCGTTCGCATCGTGCACGCGTCGACGCGTCGCACGACGGTGATGGCCGCCATGGTCGCGCTGGTGGTGCTGGCGCTGGGCGTGACGGGATGGAGCGTTGTGCAGAAGCGGCACGCAGCGGCGGATCGCAATGCAGCCAGGAATCTCAACGAACTGGGAATGGCGAAGCAGGACGCCGGCGACGCCGCCGGCGCCGAGGCGTATTACCGCCAGGCAGTTGAAAAGGACAAGCGTTATGCACGGCCCTACAACAATCTCGGACTGCTCGCGCTCAGGAGCGGGCAGACCGCCGAAGCCGATTCCATGTTCCGTCTCGCGGTCTCGCTCGACTCGCGCTATTCCGCCGCCCTCGTGAATCTCGGCGACCTCTATGTCGATGCGAAACCGGAGAGCGCCGAAGTATTCTACGCACGCGCCCTCAAGGGCGACGACCCCGCTCCCGCCGCCAACCAGCTTGGCAATCTCATGCTGACGCATGGACGCGCCGGCGAAGCGCGCAGCACGCTGTCCGCCGCGCTCCCGCAGGCAACCCGTGACGATGTGCGCGGCGCTCTCCTGCGCAATCTCGGCAAGGCCGAAGCCGCCCAGGGCGATTCTGCTTCAGCCCGCTCACATTGGAGAGAAGCCGCTCAGTTGCTTCCGAATGACGCGGAGCTTCATTCTCTTCTGTCCCACTGACCGACCCGAGTCGAGGGAAAAAGAAAGACGTCCGGCTGCATAGCAACCGGACGTCTTCCTACAGAGACTCGTACGCTGAATATGGTCTAGTGGTGGCCACCGCCGCCGCCGCCACCACCGCCGCCACCGCCGTGATGGTCGCCGTCACCGCCACCGTGGTGATTGTCGCCCTTGACGACGATCTGGAACTTTACGCAGGTATTAACCGTGAACTCCATCGGGTCGGTTGGAGACGGCGTCGGCTGGACCGACTCGTTGTTGATCAGGAGCACGAGGCGCGGATCTTCGCCGTTCAGAAGCGACGCCAGCGCGCGGTCGACAAGCTTGACGCCGTCGTTGTACAGCTTCGGATCCTCGCGATCGCCCTTCAGCTCCTTCAGAGACTCGTGCTTGAAGCGCGTGAACGGCTTCGGACCGTCGTCGTAAGCACCGCCCGGCGTGTCCTGGCGCGCGATGTCGATCTGCGCCGTGATCTTCCAGTCATGCGGCTTGAACGACTTCACTTTGAAGTCGGCACCCACCATGTGGATGGCCTTGATGTCGTCCTTGGTCACGTGGTTCTCGGCGAGCTTCTGTTCGAGCTCGGTCTTGAATTGATCGCAGACCACGAAGCTCGTGAACGTGCCCGTTGTCTGCACTTCATGCAGATCGACGCACACCTTGTCCGAGATCACAAGGTCGCCCTGATTGAAGATGCAGCCCGCGTTTGCGAGCAGCACGCCCAATGCGGCGATCACGAGATGTTGCACTCGCAGTTGTTTCATTGCGCTACGCTCCTGCTGGAAAAGGGAAAATTCAACGACAACCCCGCCGCCAGGGTGTTCTGATCAGCGAAATTGTACTCACCATAGGCGGCGAAAAAGCCGACCCGATACGACGCTCCCAATGTGAACTGAAAGTTCTGGTCGGCGTTGAAGTGAAGATCGAGCGGATCGTAACCCTCGATCTCGTAGTGAACGCCGAAACGATACCAGTCAACCGCAACCCCCGCGTACGGATACACGGGACCCATCGCCATGCCGGTGTGCAGCGCCAGGGTGTAGAGGTTCGAGTCGACAATGTGCAAATTCTGCGACGTAGTCATCTGCGCGTGCTGCCACATACCACACACGGCAATGTCGAGCGGGGCGATACCGGGAAAATACTGGGAGATGCTGTGCCGCATTCCGCCGCCCCAGACGCCGAGACTCCCGATCTCGTCATTTCCCGTGTTGTAGAAGATGGCCCGCACCATTGCTTCCGTTCCCTTCCAGTTGCCGATGCGCAACTGGGGCGCCGAAAGGTACCAGTTGCTCACGTTGAAACCGCCGGGGAACGCCACGATCGTGGAGGCGTATCCCTCGGTAAATACGGCCCCGGTGTCGCCGACAATGGTCGGAGCCCGGACGTACCTGCTGTTGGTGCCCTGCTCGGTGCTGGCCATGAACGTACGGCTCGCGTCGTCGAAGAACGTTGTCATGCCCACGAATTCAAGGCTCACGTGGAACCCATTCGGCTCGATGCGGGCCGTGTTGAACAGGCCCGAATTCAGGTTCGAGCGGAAGGCGTCCACCAACGGCGCCAGGTACCCTTGCGCATTGGGCCCGGTGTAGGCTTCAAAGAGATTCTGTGCAGACGCGGGCGCGGCAGTTGCCAGTACACAAAGCAAAAAAACGCCGACGCTGCTTGACCGATGTCTCGCCAAAATGCAAATCCTCCGGGCAGCGAAGTCGATCCAGAGATCGCTCTGTCTATTTAATCAGACGCCCAAGTATAGCATGCGTTTCTTGGCGTTTTCAAGCATCAGAACGCCCCTAAGGAGATACGGGCGGAACGCTACAGTGAAGCGTGGATTTGCTTGTGGTGGGGATTCCGGGGGCGCATCTCAGGAAAGCACGGGAGCCCGGGACCCATACTGGCCCCGGGCTCCCGTCTCGCCGCTACTTGAGCAACACCATCTTTCGGGTCTGGACGAACTTCCCGGCCACCAGCTTGTAGAAGTACATCCCGCTCGCCACGCGCTGGCCGCGATCGTTCACACCGTCCCAGGCGATCTTGTACACGTCGGCGCGCTGGTGATCGTCAACCAGCGTGCGCACACGCTGACCCGACACGTCGTAAACCACGAGACTTACATCGGTATCCTGCGCGATCGAATACTTGATCGTGGTCGCGGGGTTGAACGGGTTGGGAACGTTCTGCTCGAGCGCGTTGGTCACCTTGAACGAGACCGCATACGGCCCGAACGCCGTGCCGTCGCCGTCGGAAGTCACTTCCACGAGCTTGTACCAGTACGTCCGGTTGGGACGAATGCTCGCGTCGTGGAACTCGTAACTCGATCCCGCCACCGCGCCGTGCGACGCGATGAGCTCTTTTGTCACCGTGGTGAACACGCCGTCTTCCGCTTCGGCGCGCACCACCTGGAAGCCGCGCACGCCGTCTTCGAAGTTGGTCTCCCAGGTCAGCACGGCATCGCCGTCCACGACCTTTGCATCCGCGGACTTGAGCGCCACGGCCACCGGCGCCGTGATCGCGAACGGATCCTGGCTCATGCCCATTCCGAATATGGCATCGCCGTGTTCGTCTTCGTGGCCGTCATCTTCATCCGTGCCGAAAGTAGCGTTGTCGCCGTGCTTCCAGTACAGCGTCACCATGATCCGGCACAGCGGCAGGTTGGCGTTGGGCGTAACCCAGTTGAACGACCCTGTGTTCGGGATCTTGTGAGCCAGCCGCGTCCACGTCACGCCGTCGTCGCCCGAAAAATGGACGTCCGCCCTGTCGATGAACTGTTCGTACCCATGTGGCGTCGTCCATGTGACGGTGACCGGATGGTTCGGCATCAAGTGATCGCCGCCATGCGGGTTGGTGATGACGGGCCGCAACGTGCGTACAGTGTCGACCCCGGCGAACACGCGACCGCCGCTTGTCTGTCCCGTGATGGTTACCGGCACGTACTCGCCCTGCGGCAGTGTGGCCTGGAACAACGCGCGGTTGAATGCGACGTACAATGTCTGGATGCCATCGTGATCCAGATCGAGGAGCAGTCCGAAGTTCAGAATGACCGGGACCGTTCCCTGCAGCCTGATCGTGCTCTTCACGATGTCGGCCGTGAGATGAGGCAGCGGCAACGTGATCTCACCGATGACCCATCCTCCGTCGGTCTGGAGATTCAATGTACGCGGACGCACTCTGACCTGGGCCGGAATCGTGCCCGCCGAGTTGATGACGACCAACGACTTGTTCCCCGGCGTGGGAACGAAGATCTTGCCGGATCCACTCGGATCGACGGCGACGAACGCCGGACTCGAATCCAGCACGATCTCGTCGACCACGCTGCTGTGGAATGTGAAACTCGTCGCGGCCGCGTTGCTGTTGGCGACTCCGACGCCCGGAATCACGCTGATCGCGATCACGAGCACGTTGTCACTGCCCTCCAGCAAGACGAAGAGGAGCGTGCCGTCGGGCGAGACGGTGAGCCCCTTGGCGCCGTTGCCGGCGCCCACCGTGGCAATCACCTGATTCTCGCTGGTACTGCCGGGATGCACGTCGACGACCAGAATGGTTCCCGACGTCGTGAGAATGAACAACAAGGTGCCGTCGGGCGACACCGTGACGCTCTTGGCGCCGGTGCCCTGTCCCACCGTGGCAATCACGGAGTGGTACGCAACGCTGCTGCTGTCCGTGTCGATCACGCTGATGTCGCCCGAACCGGCGTTGGCCACAACGACGCGGTCACCATCCGGATAAACGGCGAGATCGGTCGGATTGCTGCCCACGTTGATGGTGGTGAGCACCGTGTTGAACGTCGAGGAATTCTTGTCGGTGTCGATCACCGACACCGTCCCCGAGTTGAAGTTGGCGACATACGCCACCTTCCCGTCGGGGCGCATCACGATGGCGACCGGCTGATCACCCACGTTGATGGCCGCGTACGTGGTCGCTCCGGCGATGTCGACGGGAATCACTACGTCGCCGTCGGGACTGACCGTGTAGCACAACGATCCATCGGGCGACACGGTGCAGCTCTTGACACCCGACCCCGTTCCGATGGTGGCGATCACTTCGTCAATCGGCGACACGATCGGCACCAGCACGGTGAAATTCACCGCGTTCGAGGTCACGGCGGAGCGTGTCACGGTCACGTTGCCGGGGATCGCATTGGCCGGCACTTTCACCACCAGCTCGGTGGTGTTGCCGCTAACGGGCGTCGCGGTCACACCGCCGGCGAAGTTCACCGTGTTCGCGGCCGGATTGGGATCGAAGCCCGCGCCCGAAAGCGTCACATTCACGCCCACAAGTGCGCTCGGCGGCGAAATCGCCTGGAGCGCCAGCGGTGGCGCCGCGCCGGTCTGCCACAGCGCGCTGGATGGGTTGGTCAGCGCGTTGCTGGTGGGCGTCTTGATGCCGGCGGTGTAGAGCACGCGATACTGCGTTGTGTAGTTGAGCGGCTTCGTCGGCGTCATCGACACCTTGCGGTTGCCGTCGGTGAATCCATACGTCACCGGAACCTTGGTGGCGTCGGCTTCAACCTGGATGAAGAACGACGCGCTGGTGATTGTCGCCGGATCAATGCCGCGACTGAACGTCGCCACGATGGCCGTCGAGGTGCTGTTCGCGCTCGTGCCACTGAGCGGCAACACTTCGCTGAGCGACAACGGCAGCGATTCGGGGTCGGCGGAGGCGGTCGCCGTGAACGTGACCGGCGAGCCCAGGATTCCCGTGCCTGTGACAGTCACTTCCTGCGGCTGGCCCGCGCTTCCCAACTGCCAGTCGACCTGGGCGAAGCCCTGGGTATCCGTGGCAATGATGGCGGACGTCACCAACTGGTCACCCACTCTGAGCATGCCGCCGCCCTGCGTCACCGCGAAGTTCAATGACACGCCCGGCACGCCGAAGCCGAACTCGAGCTGGTCGAAGAGATTCACGCGCAACGGCGCCGGCAGCACCTGCCCGGTAACGCCGTTCTGCGCATCGCCCGAGTACTTGTAGACCACGGCCACGTTGTTGAGCTCGAACACGCGCAGGCCGTTGCCGACGGTATCGGTGTAGTAGATGCGCGAACCTGTCGGATCGAACTCAACGCCGGCATTGGTGAGCGCGAGTGCGCTGCCGCTCGTGTTGATGTCGGCCAATGTCGCGAGACTCATGTAGTGCAGGTTGTCGCCGTGCTGCGTTCGCACCGCGGTGTCGCCGCGCGGAGAAATCGCGAGCTTCTCGAGCCGCAGCGCTCCGCCCGGCGCGAAGGTGGTACGCGTCGGCGCGCCAGTGTCGGCGCCGGTCAGCGGATCAACGGGCCAATGTAAGATCGAGCGCGCCACCGGCCCCTGCGTCTGCTGTGTCAGCGCGTACAGGTTGAAACCATCCGGCGTGACTCCGAGTGAGGTGGGAGTTTCCGTCGGGACGGGCCCGGTAATGTTTTCGAATCCGACGATGAGCCCGAACTGCGGCGAATTCGGATCCGTGTTCAGGATTTCCACACGGTTGACGGTGCTCTCTCCGAGGTAGAGCTCGAGTCCGCTCGGATGCCATTTCATGCATTGATAGTGGCCGGTCAAGCTTTGGATCTGGAGCATCGTGGTTTCATCGACAACGCCAGTGGCATCGAAGAGCCCGAGCACTTGCGACGTCCGATCGTACAGAGCGACATAGCGGTTGTCGGGGCTCGCCTCGACCAGGCGCAGGTTGGTGTTGTCTCCCGTATCCAGCGTGAACAAGCGGATCTCTTCGCCGAAGGTGGGAGAATTGGGATTGGCGTTGAGCACTTTTGCCTTTGTGCTCGCGCTGCCCGCGGCGGTGACGAACAGTGCCCGTCCGTCCGCGCTCACTGCAAGATCGCTAGTGGCGTCGGCGGTCGCGAGGAAGCGGCCGATACGCTGGTGGAACGTGGGACTTCCCGGCCGTGTGTCGTAGGCGAGAATTCGCCCCTCGTTGGTGCCTATGAATTCAACGTCGCCCTGCGGACGCATGGCCATGATTTCGTTGATATGGTCGCCCCCGGTGTCGCTGATCAGCACCGACTCGCGCAGGTGCGGGAAAGAATTGGAAGCGAAGACTTCAAAGGAGAGAGCATTCGATTCCTGGATCTGGCCGTTGATGGTGGTGCGCACGCGCACGGGTCCCGATGTGGCGCCGGCCGGAACCCGCACGACCACCCGGTTCTGGAGCTGGCTGATCGCCGGGGCGATCACGCCGTTGAAGTTCACGCTCGCAATTTCGCCGGCCAGGGGATCACCAAAACTGAGGCCCGACAGCACCACCATCGCGTTCTGCGAGGCGTGCAGGGGCGCCACCGACTCCAGCGCCGGCCCGATGCCGATGGTCGTGACGAGCATGCGCGGCACACTGCCGCCTCCGCCCTGCAGCACCGAAAACGCGTACTCGCCGCCCGCTGACAGTGCGACGTCGACAGGGTTCGCGGGTGCGGGAATGACACCCACCACATTACGGAAGGTGGGGCTGGTCTCCTTGAGGTCGATGATCTTCAGATTGTCGAGCTCACGATCGGTCGTGTAGAGGTACGACGCGCCCGGCGTCGACACGATGCTCTTCACCGATCCGCCGGTCGCGATGTCCTGCACCTTGAACGGAGCGCCCTCCACGTTGAGCACGGTGATGTCGCCGTCATCGTGGGTGACATAGGCGCGCTGGCCGGTCGCGTCGACAGTTATTCCCATGGCGCCCGCGCCCACCACGACGTCGGTAAACAGCGTTTCCGCCGGCAGGTCGTAGAAAGCGACCGAGCCCGCGTCGGTGAGTGCCAGCAGACTGAAGCCATCCGGCGAGAGCGTCATCGGGCCGACAAAACCGCTCGCCGCCGGCGCCGACATCTGTCCCACCTGCTGCGTGTAGTTCACGCTGCCCAGCTCGATGTCCCAGCTCTGGATGTGTCCGTCGTCCATTGCGATGTATACGCGTTGGCCGGCGGGGTCGGTGATGATGCCTTTGGGCGCGGTGCCGAGATTGTGCGACGACAGCACCGTGTTGAAGAGAATGCCGGTGGTTGGATCGCTGTTGATCTCGACAAGCTCGTGGCTGGCCGAGCTGATCGCATACGCGCGCCTGCCGTTCGCCGTGGTGGCGATGTCGTCGAGCGAGCTCGCGTACGGAATCGTGGTTTGCGACAGGTAGCCGGGCAGCGCCGGATTCACGACCACGGCGTGTGCGCCGTCGTCAGCGGCGATGTATGCATAGTCGCCGCTCGCCGTGAGCGCGATGGCGTTGGGAACGGCCGCGAAAGTCGTCTGGCCCGATTCATATCCGCGCGCAAACTCGGCGGCGGTGAGCACCGTGAAGGTGAGCGCGTTGCTTACCGTGAGATCTGCATTGGTCACCGTTACCGGGCCGGTCTCCGCGCTGTTGGGAACCTCCACCACCAGGCGGCCCACGGTCGCATTTTGTACGATCGCGAAGACACTCCCGAACTTGACCACCGGCGGCGGCGACACATCGAAGCCGCGTCCCGTGATCACCACGGTGGTTCCGAAGGTGCCCTTGTTCGGCGCCAGGCTCGAAATACTGACCGGCGGCTCGTTCTGGGTGTTGAAGTCGACGGTGTAATCGGATGCCAGCGGGTTCCCCGCGTGGTCTTTCAGATCGGTATCGAAGCGCAACCGGTACGACTTTGAAAAATCGAGCGGCGGCGACGGCGTGAAGACGATCTGCGTGTCATCCTTGATGAGCGCGATGTTGCCGCCCTTGCCGGCGTTGGTCCCCAGGTCGCGCAGCGAGAACGAGCTGCGGATGGTGTTGATGTCGATCGGCTCCGAGAACTCAATCACGATGGCGCCATCGACAGCGATCGCAGCCGAGCCGTCGGGACGCGCGAGGAGCACTACGGGCGGGGTCGCGTCGACATTGGTGATCAGATCCGCCGTCGCCACCGGCTGGCCGTTGCTGACACTGATCTGCGTGCGAGCGTTGGGATCGTCCGTGGCGGATTCGGCGGCGTCGTACCACTCGGGCTTGAAGTTGGTGAATGCCGTCGCGGCCACCAGCGCGTTGATATTGCCGGGCTGAATGAACCCGATCGCTGAGGTCGCGTCGAGCGCGTGAATGGCGACGTAGTAGTTGCCATTCGCAATGCCGGGGAACGTGTACGTTCCATCGGGCAAAGTGAAATCGCAGCCGGTGGTGTCACCGCTGGCGGCATTGATGAGAAACACGATGGCGCCGGGGGCGGGCTGGTTGGTGCTGCCATTGTGGACGGTGCCGTGGATGTCTTTCGCCGTCGAAAGCGCGGCCGCACTGCCGTAGGCCTTGAAATACACGAGCTGATCGTCCGTGGTGAGCGAGCGCGCGGCCAGGCCACCGGGCAGCGCGTAGAACATCGTGGACGACTGCACGGCCGAGTGCGAAAGGCCGAACATGTGACCGGCTTCGTGCGTGGCAACGCTCTGGATGTCGACGCCCGGTCCCACGCCCCCGACCTTGAACGTGACGGACGGGTTGAAGATCATGTCGGCGTCGAAGATCTCGCCCTTGCGATAGACACGCGCCGCGATCGTCGTATCAGACTCGAAGCTCGTGGTCAGTCCCACCGCGAGCACGAGATTCCCGAAGCTCCACGAATTGTCGAGGAACGTCACCATGTTGACGTGGTCGAGGCCGTTGGCGTTGGTCTGCGCCGTCGTGCCGCCGTAGGTCACGGTGAGTCCCGTGCCGGCGATGGCCGGCCACGCCGCGATCGCGTTCTGAATCGCCGTGATATCCGTTCCATTGGTGATGTTGGGCGCCGCCGTGGCGTTGATCACGTACGTGAGATTGTTGTCGGTGGTGCTCCAGTATTCGATGTGGCGCGCACCGCGGAACGGATCGAGACAACCGTCGCCGTTGCGGTCGAACCCCGACGAGTTCTCCGCCGGGCACAGGTCGGTTGCATTGGGAACGCCGTCGCCGTCGTCATCGTTGGGAATGAGTCCCTGCGCCGACATGGCTCCGGCGAGGAGCAGCGTGAGCACCATGGCGAATTTCAGCAGTGTCGTTTTCATGAGTGTCCCTCTTGTGTTCTCTGCCGGCGTCTGCGCTCGACGTCGCGGCGGGCGTTGGACTGCGATAAACCGTTACTTCTTCCCGAGCACCTGGCCCAGGAACTGATCGAGCGCCACCTTGTCGCTCTGCGACGAGGTTGTTCCGGATGTCGCCGACGGAGTATCTCCGCTCACGCCTCCCGGCATCGCCTGGCGCACGTACTTGCGCCCCGTTTTCGCGTCGCGCTCGATGTCGTACTTGCCCTGCGAAAAACCGGTGACCTGGAATGCACCGGGTTGTGTCGTCCCGGCGGGCTCCAGGAAGAGCAGCACTTCTTCACCGCGCGACCACGCCAGCGCACCGTGCACGGTCTGGCGCACATTGCCGACCACGCCGCCCAGCGTCATCACGCGCACAGTGCTCGCGTTGGCACCCTTGTGCGTCGCGTTCACTGCCACCGTGGTTTCGGTGAAGATCTTCGAGTGGTCGTCGTTCCAGTAGGAACGGACGCCGCTCACCTTTCCATCGACGACGAGCGTCGACGCCTTTGCAATTTCCTGCGGCGAAACCTGGATGATCTGGGTAGCGAGCGCCGGAAGCGCTGCGGCCACCAGGCCCGCCGCGATCAATGCTGAACGAATCACGCGGTTCATGAACAATCCTCCATGTCGATTGCTACCACGGCGAACGCTCCGTTCCCGTCACGACGAACGGAGACCAGTAAAACGGATGAGAAAACTTGTCGCTGTCGAGCAGCGCGATGCGCGCGTCCTGGAGGGCGCGGCTGGCACTTTCCTTCTTCCCGAACATGCGGTCGTAGAAGACGCGCATGAGCTCGGCGGTCGACTCGTCCGAGACCGACCACAGGCTGGCGACGACAGACTCGGCTCCGGCGCCCAGGAAGGCGCGGGAGAGGCCCACCACCCCTTCTCCTCTTGAGACGCGGCCGCGGGCCGATTCGCACGCCGACATGACCACTAAATCGCTCCTTGTACGCGTCGAAACGATCTCGAGGGTGTGAAAGAGGCCGTCTTCCCCGTCGCCCGAGGCGAGTGCCACGCTGGATCGCGCGGGTTCGGTTGCGTCGACGAGCCCGTGGGTGGCGAGGTGCACCACACGTGGCGACTCGGTTCGGAGCTCCTGCTTGACGGCGGCTTCACTGGCAGCGCGGCCGGTGAGCTCGACGCGACGGTCGGGTTTCACTCGGGCGCCGATGGCCTCCACTTCCTTCTGCGCATATGGCAGGGGTGCCAGCGGATCATTGGCCGGCATGGCGAGGCCGCTGTAGTCGGGGTTGCCGACGGCAAAGAGATCACGCGTGTATTTCTGCTCGCGCGACGATGAACGCAACCTCGCATATACAGTCGCGGATGGCGCGTAGACGGTGGCAACCTTTCGCGCAAGAAACGGCTGGCGCGACAACGGAGCACCATTTACGGGATCGGCGGTGAGCAACACGTCAAACGGCAGCTCGAACAGCGTGCCGTCTGGAACGATGACGAGTGTTTCATTCCTCGCGATTATGTCGGCGGCCGGCTCGAGGAGAATGCGATACAGCTTCCGCGCTGACGTAAGCAGCGCGACATCGCCGCTGCCAGGTTTCGCAATCGCGTCGCGCAGGCTTCGCACTTCCGCCTCAATGGTCGCGCGGGGGGGCAACTGGTGGAGTTCGCTCTTGTTGTTTCCGTGGATCACCCAAAGAAGCGACGACGAATCGCCCAGCGCGAACTCGAACATCACGGTCTTCTTCGAGAACCACATCCCGACCTCGTCGAGCGAGGCAAGATTGCCCATGCCGAGGGCCCGGGCATCCACGGCCGCATCGACGCGCGCGTTGCGCAGCTTCAGGTACTTGTTTTCCAGTGTGGAGCGCTGGTCCGCGTAGTTTGCCTGTTTCGGATCGAGCGAATAGAGTGCATCGAGTACCGAATTTTCTTCAGGCGTGCTCTGCGCGGACATCGAATTGCGCAGCAAATCGACAAGCCCTCTCGCCTTTGCGTTCTCGATGGTGTCGAAGGCACGCGCAGACCAGAGCTCCCGCTCTTTCGGTTGCGCCAACGCCTCTGACGCGTAATAGCGGGCCACTTCCTCGAAGTAGTAACGATTCTTTCCCGATAGATAGCCGGTGTTAATCTCGGCGCCGCCAATGTGGTCGCTCGCCATCACCA
>DATEHD010000460.1:0-3776 GCA_035279765.1 Candidatus Krumholzibacteriia bacterium
CCGGTTATCCCACGGCGCGTGAAGCGCCGCCCGCGGCGTACCTCGCGGGCGCGGGACTCATGGCGCAAGACAAACCCATGGCCGCGGTGCCTTACTTCCGCCTCGTGCTCGATCGCTATGCACAGGACAAAGGCACAGGCACCATCGAATTCGCCACGCCGGAACGGCAGGAGCTCGTGGAAGCGTCCCTGTGTCTGCTCGAGCTCTCGTATCACGAGGCGGGCAACCTGGGACTTCTCTCCGGCGTGCCGCATCTCATGCTGCAGCGCATGCCACCCAGCAAATCGCTGTGGCGCGCGGATGCGATCCTGATCGACGCCGACGCGCTCGCCGCGCAGGGACGCCAGGCGGAAGCGCAGCAGATGCTGACATCGCTCATCAATGATTTTGGCGGAACGCCCGTCGGCATTCCCGCGCACCGGCTCCTCGCGTGGTCGTACGCCCAGGAAGGCAAGCTCGACCTGGCCGCGCAGACGCAGGACAAGATGCTGGCGCGTTACGGCGCATCCGGGAACAGCGACGACATGAGCACCGCTTATCTCAACAAGGGACACATTCTCTTCAACCAGAAGAATTATCGCGAGGCCGGGCGCACGTACGAAGCGTTCCTCACCAACTTCCCCGCTTCCCCCGATCGCGCGATCGCGCTCTACCAGGCCGGCATGTGCTATCAGCGCCTGGGCCAGACCGGCGATGCCGTGGACCGTTGGGACGCGGTAACGACCCTCGATCCCGCGTCTCCCATCGCGGAGAAAGCATGGACCAAAGCGGGTGACATGTACTTTACGACCGCGCACTACGACAAGGCGCGCTACTGCTACGAAGGCCTGCTCTCCAACTTTGGCGACACGCCGGGCGCAGCGGTGGCGTTGCTGCGCCTGGGACAGTGCCAGTACAACACGAAGAAGTACTCCGAGGCTGTCGACACGTATTCGCAGGTGATCGCACGCTTCCCCGATCACCCGGTGACGACGGACGCAAAGAAAGGCATCGAGCAGGCGCTCTATCAGCTCGGCCAGGGCAAGGACGGCGACGCCATGCTCTCGCAGCTCGTGGAGAAATATCCCACCAGCTCATTCGCCGCACAGGCGCAGTTCGAGATTGCCACGCGTCAGTACCAGGCCCGGAAATACGACGATGCGGCAGAGTCATTCCGTCGTGTGGTCTCGCAATTCCCCTCCTTTTCGGAAGCGGACAAGGCGCAGTACCTGATGGCGGATTCATACAGTCGCGCCGGCAAGACTGCGGAAGCGCGCGCCGCCGCCGACCAGTTCGTTTCCTTCTTCCCGAAGAGCGAATACATCGGGCCGATGCAGCTCCAGCTCGGCGCCTCGCGCTTTGCCGAAGGCGACTACATGCGCGCCGCAACCGATTTCACCTCCGTGCTCAGTGACTCGACAGCACCCGAGGTGAAGACGGCGGCGCAGTACAACCTCGCGCTGTGCCACCGCATGCTGGGCGAGCCCGACCAGGCGGCCGAGATGCTCACCGCATATCGCAAGCAGCATCCCAACGATGAACGCAGCGCCGAAGTGGCGCACCAGATGGGTATCATTCACGAGGACGCGGGTCGCTTCAAGGAAGCGTCTGCGGAGTATTACAGCGCCCTCCAGGGCAGGATGCCGGGGGCCACGCTCGTCGAGGTTCGATATCGACTGGGATTTTGCCGCGAGAAGCTGGGTGACGATAAGGGGGCGATCGCCGCTTATGCTCTCGCGGCAAGCTGCTCCGAGAAAGCCGACACGTACCGGCTCTCCGCGATTGCGCACAACGCCGCGTTGTATGAAAAGCACAAGGATTATCCCAACGCGCTGGCCGCGTATCGCGACCTCATCAAGCACGCCACCGATCCGGAGATCGTGGTTGCCGCCAAAGAGCGTGCGCACGAGCTCATGGCGGCACCCGGCAGTGGCAACGTGCAGAAGAGCTCCGTTTCGCAGTAACCACCAGGAGGAAGACGCGCATGGTCTCCAATTTTGACTGGATCAAACTGACTTCGCAGAGTCCGGTGTTGATTGCGCTGATTGCATTCAGCGTCGTCACACTCGGTGTGACGATCGAACGCTTCTATTACTACTGGACGCGGCGCGGCAACGCGGACCAGATCGCGCGTGAAGTCCTGCAGCGCATGCGCAAGGGCGACGTCAAGGAAGCGATCTGGACGTGCGAGCACGCCCGGCATCCGGCTGCTGCGACCATGCAGGTGGTGGCCAACGCGCTGGGCGAGAGCAACAACGACATCGATGAGCGCGTGATCGTCGCCCTGTCGGAGCAGAAGCTCATGCTCGAGCGCAACCTGAACATCCTGGGCACCATGGCGGTGACCGCACCGCTCGTCGGTCTGCTCGGCACCGTGTGGGGCATCATGCGTGCCTTCCACGACATGGCGCTGGTAGGCTCCGCCGCACCGACAGTGGTGGCGGGCGGTATTGCGGAGGCTCTCATCACGACGGCCGTCGGCCTCGTGGTCGCGGTACCCTCGCTCATCGCGTACAACCATTTCGTGCGCCGGATGAATGTGATGCTCACCATCGCGGAGAACCACGCGCGCGCGCTGCGCACGGCGCTCAACAGCAGCAGCCCCGACGACCGCGGCGGCATGCGCAAACGCGAAGAGCCGATCTCGCGTTCGATCCGCAGCGCGCACGAAACCGTCAACGTGGGTTAGGAGCGATTCGATGGCAATCAAGTCGTTCAATCGCGACACGGCCGCCAATTGTGAGGTCAATATGACCCCGCTCATCGACGTGTCGCTGGTGCTGGTAGTGATGCTGATCCTCGCCACACCGCTGGCGTTCGAGTCGCGCATTGATGTGAGCAGTGCGGCCAGAAGCGGCCGGAAAGCCCACGAGGAGAAGCCGAGCGAGCGCGTCGAGATCATCATCGAGAACGATGACAATGTGCGCGTCAACAACACGGCGGTGAAACGCACCGCGCTGGAGAGTGCGCTCCAGCCGCTGATGGCGGCCAGCGTGGATCACGGCGTGTTCGTCGGCTGTGAACCCGGCGTGAGTCACGGCGCATTCGTCAATGTACTCGACCAGGCCAGGGAAAGCGGCGCCACCGACATTGCCGTCTTCGACAAATAGCGAGGAATGCATGAAGCGATTCCAAAGTGAAACGCAACAAACCATCGCGAAGGTGAATGTAACGCCTATCATCGACGTGGCGCTGGTGCTGGTGATCATCCTGATGATCACCGCGCCCATGATCGCGGTGTCCAATGTGGACGTGAAGCTGCCCGAGGCGCACACGCACAACCTCGAGGGTCACGACCGTGTGAATGTGACCCTGGGCGCGAAGGGCGAGCTGGCAGTGGATGACACCGATATCAACCTGCCCGCCCTGCGGACGACCATTGCGTCGCATCTGGAAGGGCATAAGAACGCCATCGTGGTGATTCGCGCCGACAAAAGCGTGGCCTATTCGGCGGTGCGCCAGATTGTGGAGGCTGCGCGCGCCGCCGGGGCCGCGCGCATTGCGGTCGGAACCACGCAGCGCGGCAATGTGCCGCAGGGGGCGAGCCTGTGAGACATCGCCACCTGAAACAGGATGCCCATCACAGCCGCGCGCGAACCCGCGAGGCGCTCGCCATCAGCACAGTGATTCACCTGCTGATCTTCGTGTGGCTCGCGCTCAATCGCGCGGGCGCGGGAGAGCTCGCGGGTCTCACCGAGATCACGTTCGTGCCGGAGACAGATCCCAACGGCCTTGCGGATGCGGCGCCGCCGATGGCGAACAAGACCACGAGCGGTGCGCCCATGCAGCAGGTCTCG
>DATEHD010000461.1:0-4133 GCA_035279765.1 Candidatus Krumholzibacteriia bacterium
ATCCCAGCCGTCTCAACGTGGCGTTTACGCTGAACCGCCAGGGTGCGATCAAGTTCGGTCGCTTCACCGGCGAGAACATCGGCCGTCGCATTGCCATCGTGCTCGACAACCAGGTTCGCTCCGCACCCGCGGTGCAGAGCAAGATTCCCAACGGCGAAGGCCGCATCACCGGCATGAAGAGCGACGCAGAGGCCAACGACCTCGCTATCGTGCTGCGTGCCGGCGCGCTGCCGGCCAAGGTGAAGATGGTAGAGCTGCGCTCCATCGGACCCACGCTGGGCCGTGACTCGATCGACGCAGGCCGCCGCGCAACCGCGGTGGGCTTCATCCTCGTGGTTGCATTCATGATCTGGTACTACCGGCTCTCGGGCCTTCTGGCCTCGCTGGCGCTGGTGTTCAACATGATCATCATCCTGGCGGTAATGGCGACCTTGCGCGCGACGCTCACCATGCCGGGCATCGCGGGCCTCGTGCTCACCATCGGCATGTCTGTGGATGCCAACGTGCTGATCTTCGAGCGCATCCGTGAAGAACTATCGAAGGGCAAGACCGTGCGCGCGGCCATTCAGGCCGGCTTCGACAAGGCCTTTGCCACCATTCTGGACTCGCACGTGACCACGCTCATCACGGCCTTTGTGCTGTGGCAGTTCGGCACCGGCCCCATCAAGGGCTTCGCCACCACGCTGAGCGTCGGTCTTATCGCGAACATGTTCACCGCGCTCACCGGAACGCGCGTCGTGTACGACATCGTTACCACTCGCCGTCATGTTGAACGGTTGAGCATCTGAGGGCGGAGAAACGAACCATGCATTTCTTTCATAACGCCAATTACAACTTCGTAAGGGTCCGCCGGCGCGCCCTGTTGGGCTCGGCCATCGTCATCGCCCTGGGCATGCTTTCCATCCTGGTCCGTGGCGGTCTGAAGGAGTCGATCGACTTCACGGGCGGTGCGCTGGTGGAGATTGGGCTGCAGCAGCCGGTGCCCGTGCAGGACATGCGCAAGATCATGGACGATGCCGGCTTTGGCGGTGCGGAAATCACGCGCTTCGGCCAGGAAGCCAACTACCTCATCAAGGTCAAGGAGCTGGAGGCCGTGAAAGGCGCCAGCGCCAGCGCGGCCGCTCCCGCGGACTCCAACATGACGCCGGAGCGCCTGGTGTCGAAGAAAATCCAGGCGGCTCTCTCGGCCGGCATCGCGAATCAGAAAGTGGAAGTGCGTCGCGTCGAAACCGTGGGACCGAAGGTCGGCGGCGAGCTGCGCAAGGCCGCGTTCCTCGCGGTGATCTACTCGCTCCTCGGCATTCTGATCTATATCTCGTGGCGCTTTCAGTTCCGCTTCGCGGTGGCCGCCATCATCGCCACCGCGCACGACGCGCTGGTGATGCTTGCCTTCTTCTCGTTCGCGGGATTGGAAATGTCGGTCTCGGGCATCGCGGCCATTCTGACTGTCGTGGGTTACTCGCTCGCCGACACCGTCGTGGTGTTCGATCGAATCCGTGAGAACCTGGGTCTGCGCCGTCGCGAGGACATGGGCACGCTGATCAATACCTCGATCAACGAGACGCTCTCGCGCACGATCATCACCAGCGGCACGGTCATGCTGACGCTCGTCGCGCTCCTGGTATTCGGTGGCGCCGTGATCCGCGAGTTCGCGCTGGCCATGACTGTCGGCATCGTCGCGGGCACGTATTCGTCGATCTTCATCGCCGCGCCCATCCTGCTCGAGTGGCAGATGTGGCACCCCAACAAGCCGAAGAAGTAGCTCGTCGCTGCATCGCTCAGGGTTGGGCATCCCCGCTCGGTCAGATCCTCGCGCGGGGAATGCCCAACTGCAGCGCGCTGCGGATTCCCTCGCCGGGGACGCCCAACCCCTCGCTTCTGCGCTCCGCCTGACTCACTTCGGCGGCATTTGGTTACCCCGCCCCTCGTCCCCTTTAGGTGACACCACTGTCCTGAGAGCGAGACACTTTCAAGACAAAGTGTCCTCTAACTCGTTGCCTGAACACATCCAAGCCGGGGGCATGGGGCTTGCAATCTATCCTTCATTTCACCGTACGCCATGGCATCCCGCTTTCGCATACTCGTCCTTCTCGTCCTCGCGCTGGCGCTGACCCCGGCCATGGGCTCGGCCCGGGCCAAAGGCCCGCAGGGCGAACCTCCGGCCACGGAGAACGTCGGGCCGATACCGATCCTCAACGATATCCAGCAGGGCTGGAGCAGCGGCGACGCCGATCTCATCCTGCGCCACTTCGGTTCCAACAAAGTGAACATCGTGATCGACGGCAGCGGGCCGGGCGGCTCGTACTCGAAAGACCAGGGGTACTACCTGTTCCAGGAGCTGTTCAAGGCGACCCAGACCAAGAAGTTCGTGTTCACCCAGATTCGCAACAGCGGCGAGGGCGGCAGCTCGACCTTCGCGATTGCGGAGCGCCGCTACCAGCGCCGCGACGACGGCCGCCAGATCAAAGACAAGGTTTACATCTCACTGCACCAGGAGCACTCCGAAGGAGGCCGCTGGGTGCTCGACGAGATCAAATCCATCCGCTAGCCGCATCGCTCGACTCGCTTCCATCGCTCGATTATGCTTCGGGCGCCGGCCAGGTTGTCTAGCAGTACAGAATGCCGAATCACCGTCTCATGATCATGCTCTCCGCCATCAGTGTTACGGCGGCGTGGGCGTGGCTTCTACTTCGCGACATTCTCCCGGCGCGCGCGATGGTGGGCCTTCCGTCGTGGCCAATCGCGGCGCTGCTCGTGGCGGGCGCCATGTTCCTGCTCCTCGGCCGTCGCGCTGCGCGTGGGCGCGGGCTGTGGGCGACAATTGTTCTCAGCGCTGTCGCGTTTATCCTCTTCGCATTTCCGCCTGCGAATGATCTTTCGGCGCGCCGCGCATGGTGGCGCGAGTCCGTGCACCGCATTGCCAACACGCTGCGCGCGGTGGGTGATGAAGTGGCGGATCTCGAGAATGTCTCGGGCAACCTGGCCACCCGGGTCAGGAGCTCGCTCGCCGGGAGCAACGCCAGGAGTCTTCGCGCCGATCCGACGCCTGCGTTTGCGCTGCTCGATTCTCTGGCGCAGTCGGTCGCGCGTGGTCACGCGCTCACACCCGGCACCGCGATCGGTCTGCAGCTCTTTGCTCCCGACGGCACGCGCGTGGCGTGGGCCGGCTGGCCGCAGGCCACCACCGTTTCCGACATTGCCTTTGTCACGAGCGGCAGTGAGTTCTCATACACGCGCACCGTTTCGCTCTACCAGATTCTTTCGCACGTGGTGCCGTGCCACAATGCGGCCGGCGACCTGGTGGCGACGCTTCTCGTCGACATGCCGCTCGAAGTCGACTACCGCGTCAACAACCGCTTCCTGAAAAGTGCGAGCCTCGCTGACAACGTTCCCAAGATCGCCACCGCGCGCGTGAGCTTCGAATATTTCCCGCCCCCCGGGAATCTTCCGCAGCGTCTCGACAAGCTGCGCGAGCAGCAGACCATCGCGCGCGAACAGCGCGTCAACGCCATCGAGGCCGCGAAGAAGCGGCCGCGCTCGCAGGCGACCGCGGTGGCCGGTGCCGATACCCTGGTGCAGTCGGCATTCACGTGGCAGGATTCCGTGCTCACGTTTGGCTCGTTTCCCGCCAATGTCGAGCCGGATGGCGACGTGGCCGGCGACGAGCACCTCGGTCTCACGGGGCGCGCCCTGATCCGGAGCCGCTTCGGCAATCCGCTCCTGTATGCGAACGCCACCGGCGAGCCGCTCGAACATTTTCTCTCGTTGCGCGTGTCGCGGCGTGCCGCGTGGGGAACCGTGGCCGCGCTCCTGGCGCTGGTCGCCTTGTTCGTGCAGTGCATGCGATGGATTCCGTGGCGGACGGCGCGCGTGGTGGATGCGCCGCGCGTGGCTCGCGCCGGCATCTTCATCGTATTCCTGGTGACGCTGCGTTACGCGCTGCTCGCGCTGGGGCTTTCGCCCAGCCATGTGAACAGCCGCCTCTTCGATCCGTCCGTGTTTGCCACGCCCGCGCTGGGCGGGCTCATGCGCAGCACCTTCGACCTGGTGATGACAGCCGTGTTCTTCGTGATCCTCGTGTACGGCGTGGTGCGCATCTTCCGCGGACGTCGTGACGCGGTGGACGAGGCAGT
>DATEHD010000462.1:0-6172 GCA_035279765.1 Candidatus Krumholzibacteriia bacterium
GCACGCCAACGTGCCGGTCACGCTGCGGCTGGTCAATACGACCACGGAAGCGACCAGCGATCCATCGACCGCGTACGTTTATTACGAAGAGGCCCCCAACGGCGGAACCCCCATCCAGTCGACTTTGATCACGGGTGGCACCTTCCGAGTCACCTTCAATGCCGCCGACGTGGCAGTCGGCACGCTCACCAACATCAGCTTTGACATGACCAATGTCCAGAACGGCGACCCCGCCGGCGAGCGCCGCATCACCGAAGGATTCTTTTCGGTGAAGGTCACCCCGCCCGCGGCCATCTCCGGGCCGCCCGCGCTCTCCAGCCGCTAAGCTTGTCGCCCTTGCACTGCGTCACCACCCGACGGTAGTGTTACGGGCATGATGACCGGTGCTCACACGCTGCTCCCGCCCGCCTCATTTCTTTCCGAAATGACAGACACCACGCGCGGTCTCGTCATCGCCGGTTTCATCGTGGTCGTTGCGCTCCTGGCGGGCTTCATCGTCGAGCGCATTCTGGTGGGAAGCATCCGTCGCTTCGCCGCCGCGACCGAAGGCAAGGTCGACGACGTCATCGCCGACGCCATCCGGGGCATGGCGCGCTGGGTATTCCTGCTGATCGGCCTCTACTACGCGGTGCCGTTCCTTCCCCTTCCGGCGTCGATGCACAAGGACGTCACGCTGGGCTTCCGCATCGCAACGCTCGCGATCGCCGTCGTCGTGGTGGCGCGCTTTGCCAGCGGCATCGCGGCGCATTACGCGCACCGGTTCCTGCCCTCGTCGGTGAGCATGGCCAAGGTGATCGTGAACGTGGTGGTGTTCACGGTGGGTCTTCTCGTCGTGTTCCAGACCATGGGGATCGCCATCGCGCCCATGCTCACGGCACTCGGCGTGGGCGGCCTGGCCGTGGCGCTGGCGCTGCAGGACACGCTGGCCAACTTTTTCGCGGGCATCAGCATTCTCGCCAGCCGGCAGATCCGTCCCGGCGATTACGTCCGTCTCGACGCCGGCCAGGAAGGACTTGTGTACGACGTCAACTGGCGCACCACCACGCTGCGCGTACCGCGCAACCAGTTTGTCATCGTGCCCAACACCAAGCTCGCGCAGGCGATCGTGTCGAACTTCAATGTGAACGAGCACGCGCTCTCGTTGCCGGTGACCGCGTCGGTGACGTACGGCAGCGATCTCGCCAAGGTGGAGCGCATCTCGAAAGAAGCGGCCAACGATGTGATCAAGCGCGTCGAGGGCTCGCTGCCCGATTCGGAGCCCATTGTGCGCTTCCACACCTTCGCCGATCTCGGCATCCGCTTCGACGTCATCATCCGCTCCAAGCAGTTCACCGACCAGGGACTGCTGCGTCACGAGCTCATCAAAGCCCTGCAGGCGCGCTTCATCGCCGAGGGGATCGAGATTCCCTCGCCCTACCATTTCATCGGTCGCGAACAGAGTCCGTAGACGTCGCTATTTCTTTCCGGAAAATTTTCTGAAGAGGCGCTGGATCGGATCCTTGCGGTCGATCACGCGCTCTTTGAGCGGGATGATGGCGTTGTCGGTGATGTGGATTTCTTCCGGACATACCACCGTGCAGCACTTGGTGATGTTGCACATGAACACACCGTCGGCGGCAGCCAGCTGCTCCGTGCGGTCGGCGGTATCCATCGGGTGCATCTCGAGGCCGGCGACGCGCACGAAAAAGCGCGGGCCCACGAAACGATCGTGCGCTTCGTGATTGCGCAGGATGTGACACACGTTCTGGCACAGGAAGCACTCGATGCACTTCCGGAACTCCTGCACGCGGTCGACGTCTTCCTGGTAATAAGTGAAATCGGCGTTGGGCGCCGGCGTGAACGGCGTGATGCGCTTGTTGACCTCGTAGTTCCACTTCACATCGGTGACGAGATCCTTGATGTGCGGGAAAGACTTGATGGGGTGCACCACGACCGGCTGCGTCGTGTCGAGATCATCGAGGCGCGTCTTGCACATCAAACGCGGCTTGCCGTTCACTTCCGCACTGCATGAACCGCACTTGGCCGCTTTGCAGTTCCAGCGCACCGAGAGATCGGGCGCCTGCTTGGCCTGGATGTTGAGCACCGCATCGAGAACGACCCAGCCCGTCTCGGCTTCGACGTCGTAGGAGACTTCCTTCAGGTTGTCTCCCCCTTCGCCGCGCAGCACGCGGAAAGTGACCTTGCGTCCCGACTCCATCCGGTTCATTTGCCTTCACCATCCACGAGGGACTTGAGCTCGCCCGGCATTTTCGGCTTTTCGAACACGCCCACACTGACGGCGCCGTTTTCGATCGTGGCGCGGCTGTTGACCGATTCCCAGTACCCGCCCGTATCGGTCTTGGGGAAATCGAGACGCGTGTGGGCGCCGCGGCTTTCTTCGCGCTGCAACGCCGCGCGCGCAACCACCTCGGCGACAAGCAGCATATTCTGCATGTCGGCCCACAGGTGCCAGCCGGGGTTGAACATGCGCGAGCCCTCGACGCGCGAGGTGCGCAGCTTTTCGTTCATGACCGGGAAGGATGCGATCGCCTTCTTGATATCCTCGCCGGTGCGCATGATGCCGACGTTGTCGGACATCATGTCCTGCAGCTCGAAATGCACGTCGTACGGCGTGTGCTTCGCATTCGACGCGAACGGGCGCATGAGGCTTTCCTCGATGTGTTTGACCTGGGCGTCATCGATGCGCGCCGGCGTCTTGTTTTCCTTCGCGAATTTCGCTGCGCCCTCGCCGGCACGCTTCCCGAACACAACCAGGTCGGATAGCGAATTGCCGCCGAGACGGTTGCCGCCGTGCATGCCGCCCGAGCATTCGCCGCATGCGAACAGACCCGGCACCGTCGCGGCGCCGTCTTCCGGCGTGACGCGAATGCCGCCCATGACGTAGTGCATGGTCGGTCCGATCTCCATGGGCGATTTCGTGATGTCGACGTCGGCCAGATCCTTGAACTGGTGGTACATGCTCGGGAGCTTCTTCTTGATGTAGTCCGCCGGCTTGTGGCTGATGTCGAGCCACACACCGCCGTGTTCGGTGCCGCGGCCTTCCTTCACTTCGGTGTAGATCGACTTGGCGACCAGGTCGCGCGTCGAGAGCTCCATGCGCTTGGGGTCGTACTTCTCCATGAAGCGCTCGCCCTTGGAATTCTTGAGCAGGCCGCCTTCGCCGCGCACGGCTTCGGTAACCAGGATTCCCTTCACGCCCGGTGGCCACACCATGCCGGTGGGATGAAACTGGACGAACTCCATGTCGATCAGCTCGGCGCCCGCGCGCATGGCGAGTGCATGACCGTCCGCCGTGTACTCCCACGAATTGGACGTGACGCGGAACATTTTCCCGATGCCACCCGTCGCCATCACGACGGCGCGGGCCTTGAACACGATGAACTTGCCGGTTTCGCGCCAGTACGCGAATGCGCCCACGACGCGGCCGCCGTCTGTCAACAGGTCGACGACGGTGCACTCCATGAACACGTCGATGCCCTGCGCGACGGCGCGGTCCTGCAGCGTGCGAATCATTTCGAGACCGGTGCGGTCTCCCACGTGCGCGAGGCGCTTGTACGTGTGACCACCGAAGGCGCGCTGATTGATCTTTCCCTCCGGCGTGCGATCGAAAACCGCGCCCCACTTCTCCAATTCCAAAGCTCTGTCGGCGGACTCCTGCGCGTGCAGCTGCTGCATGCGCCAGTTGCCCATGTACTTGCCGCCCAGAACCGTGTCGCGGAAGTGGACCTGCCAGTTGTCGGCCTTGTCGACGTTACCCATGGCCGCCGCCATGCCGCCTTCGGCCATTACTGTGTGCGCCTTTCCGAGCAGAGACTTGCACACCACCGCGGTTTTCGCACCGAGGGTGGCGGATTCGATGGCGGCACGGAGCCCCGCGCCGCCGGCGCCGATCACGAGAACGTCGTATTCGTGGACTTGATAGTCGGCCATTTGCGTCTAGTGAATCACGTGCAGGATGCCCCACGTGTTGGGATCGGTGATGACGCCGTTGGCAACCAGGCGGATGTAGATATCGGCGATGGCCACCGAAAAGAGGCTCATCCACGCCCAGCGTTTGTGATGCTCGTTGTACTCGCTCACGCGCCCCCACGCTTTCGCCTGCGTCTTCGCGCACGAAAAGCAATCCAGTCGTCCGCCCACGAAGTGGCGCAGCGAGTGGCACGAGAGGCTGTACATCCCGAGCAGGAATGCGTTCGCGGTGAGGATGATCGAGCCCAGCCCGATTCCCCACTGGCCGTCGTAGTGGAATGACTTGATGGCGCCGATCCACAGGAACACGTTCAAGATGAGCGCGAAAAACAGGAAGAAGCGGTGCATGTTCATGACCGAAAGCGGAAAGCGCGCTTCGCCCTGGAAATTCTTGTTGGTGTAGCCCGTCACCGCGCAGGCGGGCGGGTTGGCGAACATGGCCTTGTAGTACGCGCCACGGTAGTAGTAGCACGTGCCGCGGAAGCCGAGGGGCGCCCACAGGATCAGAATGGCGGGCGAAAACGGCCACCACGAGGGCTTGATGATCGGCTCATACAGCGGCGAGAGGTACGGACCCACTTCGAAATGGGTCTTCATGAGGACGGCGGATATGGTGGCGTAAATACCGAACGCGGTCAGAATGGAAGCGACCAGCGCCGGCTCGACCCACCACTTGTCTCGACGCAGCGTGGCGAAGAAGCCCTGCTTGCCGATGGTTACTGGGTGGGCCACGACGACCTCCCGCTGCGCACGCTATATAACTGTGTATTCACGGTTCGTGGTAGAAAGAGCAGCAATCCGGATACTGCCATACGGTTTCGGAACCCATCAAGGACATTCTAAAGGAGATAGGCCGGACGCGGTGGCAACGGCGCGGGGGCGTTTGGGGGCGCTGCTGCAGCACGATTACCGGTTTACACCCCTTGACGCCATGCCTCCATATAGGCTGAAATTTCCACAATCGGAATGTAAGCGCCCTCGCCGTCCGGCGACCAACCTGGCGCTGTTCTGTATCCCGTGGTAGCAGTATCCACCACAAGGCCCTCAAAAGGAGGATGACGCGATGAAGCGCGTTTTGCTGTGTACCCTTGCTGTGCTCATGCTTGCCAGCCTGGCGTTTGCCGCCGGTGAGACCATGACCCCGCAGCAGGCGATGGAAAAGGTCATGAATTGTCCTGTTTGTTCCGCATGGAATCCAGTTGCCCAGAACATCCGCTACGACATCTTCACCACGAAGAACGGCACCATCGAGACGTTCATGAATGCCGGCGCCGACCAGGCGACGTGGGATGCATGCTCGGCCGACTGCGAGAAGCGCATGGCGGGAGTCGCCACCATGTCGGCTGACCAGAAGGCGAAGCTCTGCCCGTTCTGCATGGCGCACATGAATCTGATGAGCGCAAAGGACGTGACGATTCAGAATTACAAGGCGCACACGGGCTGGGTCACGACCACGGCATGGAACAATCCCGCCGGCCAGAAGGCTGTCACGGATTACGCCACGTCGATGAAGAACACCTCGCAGCTGCTGGAAACGGCCGCGATGTCGATGAAGCCCGCCGAGACCCAGAAGGGCAAGATGTAGTTTTTGTCTGCAATCGGCACGCGCATCGCGTGCTGACGAGAATTGCACAGGAAGCCCTTCCCGGTGGAAGGGCTTCCCTCGTTTTGGAGCCCCATGAAACACGTCGCCCCCGCCGTGTGTCTCGCCTGCCTCTTGGTGTTTGCGTCCACGTACGCGTTCGGCCAGGGCTTCAGTCAGCCGCAGCCGCGCTGTTGTGTGTGCAACCAGATCCTCTTCGGGGATTACCTCACCATTGATGGAAGGTACTACCATCGCGATCATTTCCTGTGCGAGTACTGCAAGAAGCCGATCCGCGACACCTACCTCCAGGCCGACCACAAGTATTATCACGCGGTGTGTTACGAACAGCACGTGATGGTCGTGTGCGCGATATGCAAGCGTGCGATCGGAAGCGACGACAAGCAGGACGAGTGGGGCAATTGCTACCACGCGCGACATTTCAGCGAGTACAAGCAGTGCGATTTCTGCGGGCGCCTCATCTTCGGCGGCTTTGCGGCCGGGCAGCGGCATTTCCCGGACGGGCGTGACCTGTGCGGCATGTGTGCGGCGACTTCCGTGACGACGGTGGCCGCGGCAGAGACTCTCATGGTCCGCGCCGGGCGCTATCTCGCCGCGGAT
>DATEHD010000463.1:0-2587 GCA_035279765.1 Candidatus Krumholzibacteriia bacterium
TCACCCACCGCGGTACACAAAGCAACGCCACCAGCCGTCCACTGCACCACACCCAGGGAGTTGACTCGTTGTGCGTAGATGTCGTAGCTCGTGCCGCGATTGTCGTAATACGCCACGATCGCACCGCCGGCTCCGTCGGAGGCAATGACCGGGGCGCCTTGATTGTTCGGAACAGCGGCGAGCGGAACTCCGTCGAGCGGCCACTGCGCGAAGCTGATGGTGGGACAAACAAGAGCCGATAGGACGAGAAGGGACAGCGCGAGGTTCTTCATGTGCGGCTCCAGTCAGGAGACGCGGTGTCGGTAACCGCAGAAGATCAAGGAAGGCACCCGGCCGACGAAATTGGGCGCCGACGACCAGGCGGGAGCAGGGGCTCTCGCGTTTCACCAGTCTAGCACTCGCGAAGAGTCTCTTCAACGCGCCACACAAGACAGCAGCCACACAAGCAATAAGGCCCGGCAGTTTCCCACCGGGCCTTCGACACGAAGCTGACTCGCGCCAACTTACCGGGTAATCAGCATCTTTCGAGTGAGCGTTTCACCGCCCGCGTGAATCTTGTAGAAGTACACGCCGCTGGCGAGTGGTGCGCCGCGCCCATCGACTCCCGCGAGGGCGATCCCCTGCCAGCCCTTCACCCCGTCGGTCGCGAGCTCGCGCACGCGGCGGCCCGCGACGTCGTACACATCGACGGTGATCCTACCCGCCGACGGCAGGCCCACTTCCAACTGCGTCTCCTGCGCGAACGGATTGGGGCGATTCTGAAGCACGGTGAGCTGATCGATGGGCGGGAGATTTCCCACGTGCGTCGACGTCCCGACGCTGGCTTCGTTGGACGGAGCACTCTGGTTCGCGTGGACGTCGTTGGCGGTCACAGTATAGTAGACCGCACTGCTCGGAGCACTCATGTCCACGAGCACCGTGTCGTTGGCGGTGGCGAGGAAGTTGGCTGGAATCGGCGTCACGTCCGACGACGTGCTGCGATACACCGAGTAGTTCTTGAGATCAGGCACGCGCACACGATTCCATTTAAGGTGCACCCAGTCGCCGATGCGTTGCGCCGTCACAAACAGCGGCGCCGACGGCGCGAGATTGTCGACCGAGCGGCCGCTCAACACGTTCGAGGGCCAGTTGATAAACTGGTTGTAGCTCTCGGCGACAATGCGGAAGTGCGTGGTCGGGGAATCGGTCGCGACCGAATCCTGCCGTGTCGAAGCCAGAAAACTGTACGCATCACTGTAGTTCGCAACTTGAGCTCCGATCAGCTCCCAGTAATACGACGTCGCCGGGCTGCGCTCGATCCACAACGTGTGGCCCTTCGCGTTCGCCTTCTTGCTCGAGGGAGTATCGACGAGTGACGTGTTACCCGATGCGAGCATTGCCTGGGCCGGCGCCACATCGAGCGCGCGCCATATCGAGTACAGATAGATGGTCTGCTGGTTGAGCGCATCGCGCCCGCTCGGACGCCAGTTGAGCACCACCTTCCCACCCTGATCGTTCTTGTTGTCTTTCACCACGTCGAGTATCGGCTCAGGATGGCCCCAGTAACTGTAGCGGCCCTCCAGCCGCTGCGTGAAGATGTCCGACGACGCGCTCCGATTGTCCTCCCATGTGAGGATGGCCCCGCCGCTTCCGTCGGAGACAACCGTGGGTGCAAACTGGCCGGCCTGGAACGTGGTGGTGGTGGGACTAACCCCGTCCGCGGTCCACTGCATCGACCCCGCAGCGCTCACACGTTGGGCGTAAATACGGGGGAAAAAGGATCGATAGTCATCCCACGTCACGATCGCTCCCCCCACTCCGTCCGACGAGATCGCGACAGTGGATTGGATGCCGGAGGCAGTGCATACGGCGACGCCGTTGTAGAACCAGAGCATGTTTCCCAGCGGACCCACGCGCTGCGCGTAGAGGTCGGCGACCCCGGTTTGATTGTCGGTCCAGACGACGATCGCCCCTTTGGCCCCGTCGGAGGTGATCCCGGCCGGCCCCTGTTGGTTGGGCGCGGTGCGCAACAGGACCCCGTTCGAGTTCCACCGAACCGTTCCTGCAGCCGTCACGCTCTGCGCGTAAACATCATTATCGACGCCATTCCGCGGATCCGCCCACGTGAGGATCGCTCCGCCGGGGGACGCCCCGTCCGAGGTGATCAGGGGGGCGCCTTGGCTGCCGGTTGCGCCGCACACCAGCGTCGGGAAGATCCACAGGACGGACCCCGCGGCGTTGATGTGCTCGGCGTAGATGTCGTCATCGACGCCTCGTGAATCCACCCACGCCTCGATCGCGCCCCCGGCTCCGTCGGCAACCAGCACAGGACGGGATTGATTGCCGAAGGCGGATCCGATTGGCACTCCGTTCGCCGTCCATTGCATCACACCCGAGGCATTCATGCGCTGCGTGTAGACGTCACTATTGCCGCTTCGAACGTCCTCCCACGCGATGATTGCGCCCCCGGCTCCGTCGGAGATCATGCTGGGATTCAGCTGGTCGCCGGTGGCGTTGCACACGGCGACGCCGTTCGCTGCCCACTGCACCACGCCCACCGCGTTTAAGCGCTGCGCATATATATCGTTGGAGGAGCCGGGATTTCTCG
>DATEHD010000464.1:0-5186 GCA_035279765.1 Candidatus Krumholzibacteriia bacterium
CCACGCGCACGCGTCCGCCCGCGATCACCTGGTCCAGCGCGGAGCGGAGCTTTTCGGCGCTCACCGTATCGATGATGCCGCGCAGCGACAGCACCGCGATCTCGCCCTGGTCGCCCACGGTGGTGGCTTCGACCTGGAGGCTCTGCCACTCGTGACTGGCGTCGCCTTCGGCAATCTCGATGCGGCTGCCGGCATCGCGCGGCGTCCACGCCGCCTTGATCTCCTCGCCGCCGACACGGCGCGCCTCGGGCGGAAGGGCCAGGAACGCGCGCGCGTCGCTCATGCTCTTGAACGCGCGCAACACGTCGGCAAAGCCGAGGAGCTCGTACACGTCGTACACTTCGCTGGTCATGCCGGAGAGCACGATGTCGCCCCCGCGATCGCGCAGGTTTTTCACTTCGCTCACGAAGATGCCCCAGCCACCGCTCGACACGTACGAGATGTCGGTGAGGTCCACAACGATACGCGTGGCACCGGCGGCGATGAGATCCTGCAGCTTCTTCTCCAGTGAGCCGGACGAGCCCGAATCCAGGTGGCCCGACACGCGCATCTCGGTGATGCCGTCGGACGACGACACCGCCACGCCCACGCCGCCCTCGCGCGCGGTCGACGGGAGATCGAAGAGCGCATCCGCGGCGGCGTCCACCACCGACGGCTCCGGCGTATCCCGGCGTGCCGGTGGCCCCGTGGGTCGCTGCGACGGCGGCACGGCCGATCCGGGCGAGCCCGGCGCCACGCCGGGGATATGGCGCAGCAGGTCTTCCACCATGTCGCGCGGTGTCGAGCCCGCGGGCGCGGCTCCCGCCGGTGATGCCGACGGCGGCACGTTGGGGATCCCTTCCGCCGTGGCGAAATCATCCTTGAGCAGGCGGTTGCGGCGCAGGTAATCGAGGCGCAGCTCGCGCGTGTTCATGTTCAACCGCTTGAGCTCGTCGTACACCATGCGCTCGGTGATCTGGTGCGAGGGCTCGCGGTCCTTGTTGTATTCCTCCGTGATGCGCTTGGCGCCGAGGTCGGGATTGGCGGCGATAATGTGGATCATCGCCTTGCGTGCTTCCAGGCTCACGCGCTTCAGGCTCACGTCGTCGCGCAGCACATCGTTGCGCAGCCCGCGCTCGCCCATGGTCTCGAGGCGCTTCTTGTAGCGATAGTACGTGGCGGGAGAAACCCGCATCTGCAGGCACGCGTCCTTCACACTCATGCCCTGCACATCCACCAGGTCGAGGAGCTTCTTGCGGATGCCGTAGAGCACGTCGTCGGCCGTGAGCTTCTCCTTCACCGCAACCACGGTGATGTCGTCGCTCTGCGGATGCTCGCCGGTGAAGCGCTTGATGTCGGTGTCGAGCTTCTCGATGAACTCGGTGGGCGGAAGGTAGGCGTGATCCTTCACCATCTGGATCAGGCGCTCTTCGCCGTACTGCTCGCGGCGCTCGTTCATGGCCTCGGTGACGCCGTCGGTGTAGATCACCAGCATGTCGTCCTTCTTGAGGCGGATCTTCTCGAGGCTGATGGAGCGGCGGAAGAGCGTCTCGTCGGGAAGGCTGATGCCGACCGGGAACCCGCGCGGATTGAGGAAGAAGGTTTCCTTGGTCTCGTGGCGGTAGAGAATCATCGGGTTGTGACCCGCGCTGGCGTACGAAATGATCCGGTTCTTCGAATCCAGGATCACGTAGAACATGGTGACGAACATGCCCTTTTTCATGTCGTCGGTCACAAACGAGTTCATCTTCGACATGACGTCGGACGCATTGCGGTTGCCGCGCGCTTCCATGCGCAGCGCGGTGCGGATCATGGTCATGACCAGCGAGCCCGGGACGCCCTTGCCCGACACGTCCGCCACCACCACACCGATGGTGTCGTCGTCCACCTGCACGAAGTCGTAGTAGTCGCCGCCCACTTCCGCGGCCGCCTGGTATAAAGGAGCAATGTCGTAGCCCGAGATCTCCGGGCGCTTGCGCGGCAGGAGCGACTGCTGGATCTGCTTGGCGACCTCGATCTCCTTCTGCATTTTTTCCTGCTCGAGGACCGAGTCGCGCGCCTTCTTGAACTTTTCCGTGATCTCGTTGAACACGCCGGCGATGGCGCCGATCTCGGCCGGGCCGCTCACGTCGAGCTTGCCGTCGAGATTGCCGTCGCCGATGGCGCGCACGCCGTCGGTCAGCATCTGGATCGGCTTCACGAACACCTGCACGAGTCCGATGATGAGCAGCATCCCCACGCCGAAGCTGGCGAGGAGCAGGAGCGAGGTCTGCAGGCGCGTATCCTCCACGGCCGACTCAACACCGTCTTCGTAAACGCCCAGGTGCAGATGCCCGATCTCGAGCGAGGTGTTGTTGTCGCTGCCCTGCACGGTGACTGTGGACGAAATGTCGCGCACGTCGCGGTTCCCGATCCGCTCGCGCGTCCACACCACGTGTCCTTCGTTCAGGAGCACCTTGCCGGCGCCCGGCTCGTAGTGCTGGAACACCTCGTCGATCTTGCCCGAGGCGCGGATGCTGCCGGTCGCGTCGACAAGCCGCGCGTACGCCACGTCGGGATTCGCCTTCAGCAACTTGGCCAGCTCGGAGCTCAGGTTGGTCTGGTCGATGGAAAAATCGTCGGGGTTGAGGAGCACGGAAACGCCGCGGCTCGCGAGATTCTCCGCCGTGCGCCGCTTTTCCATCCAGCGCGTGGTGCGCTGGGTCTGGATGTCGCGCGTCTGGCGCATGAACACGAAGCCCCACAGCACGATCATGAGGAGTGCCAGACCGCTGCCCGCGCGCACCATGAACTTGTAGCGCAGGGTTCCGCGCACGGGCACGCGCTCGGAGAGGATCGAGGACGAGAACGCCGCCTGGCTGCGCTTGGTCAGGATGAGCTCGTTACCGCCGTCGTTGGCGCGGTACTCGACCGCGTCCATGAGCCGGTTGATGAGGAAAACGCCCAGGCCGCCCTTTTTCCCCGTCTCCACGTACTGGTCGAGGTCCGGGTCCTTTACTGATGAAAAATCAAAGTGTTTGCCGCGATCCTTGAGGTGAATCTTGATGCGCCCGGACTCGATCTCGGCGACCACCGTGATGTCGCCGCCGCCCGTGCGTCCCGAGTAGGCGTGCTTGATGATGTTGGTACAGGCTTCGTCGACGGCGAGCTTGGTGTTGGACACCTCGCGGGCGGAGAAGCCCGCTTCCTCGCACACGTTCACGATGAAGTCGCGAACGCGCCCGAGCTGCCCTTCCTCGGCGAGAACGGTGAGCTCGCGGGTAACCACCCGGTCAGCGGTAGCAGCGGCGCGGGCCATGGACTAGTTCCCCTGGACCTTGCGCAGGCGCTCCTTGGCTTCGTCAATCGAGCGCTGCACGCTGGTGTTGGTGGGATCGATCTCGAGGATCTTCTCCCACTCACTAATGGCCTTGGCGTATTCGTCCTTCGAGAAGTACTGCATGCCCGAGAGATAGAGCTCGCGGATCTTCGACTTCTCCTGGTCGGTGAGCGGCGTGGAGCGACGCTTGGCCAGCGCCTGCAACTTCCTGGCGTCGGCGTGGTCGGGCTGGAGCTGGAGGAGCTCGGTCAGGTTCTTCATCGCATCCTGGTACTTGCCGTCGTTGTACATCTGCAGCGCGTCGTTGTAGAGCGTCACGATGCGGAGCTTGCGCTGGGTCGCGCTGTAGTCCTGGCTCATCGACTCGATGCGGCCGCGGATACGCGTGATCGCCTGCTTCGCCTGCGCGTCATCGGGATTGTACTGCTGCACGTTGTTCCACTCGCCGATCGCCTCGGTGAGGCGGTTGTCGCGCTCGAGCTGATTGGCGCGCGCCATGTGGATCGCGACCTGGTCGTCGATCTGCTTCTGCGTCTGCGCCAGGTAATCGCGGGCACCCTCGTGCTGCGGATCGATGGCGAGGATGGCCTTCCATTCCTCGCGCGCCGCGAGCCAGTTCTTCTCGTTGAATCTGTCGAGACCGTTGGCGAAGCGCGTGCGCACCACGGCCTGGTTCTCGACGTCGCGCACCTGGGCCGCCTGCTGCGCCAGCACCTGCTCGCGCGCGTTGGCGGCTGCTTTCGTCGCTTCGGCGTCGTCGGGCACGTACTCGAGCACGATCTGCCACGAGTTGAGCGCACCGCTCCAGTCGCCCGCGGCTTCCTGCTGCTTCGCTTTCGTGCGCTGCGTGGCCACGCGCGATTCGAAGGTGCGCTTGATCAGGTCCTGTTCCTGCTGCGCTTGCTGCTCTTCGATCGCGGTGCGGCGCTCGTCGAGCGTCGAGCCGATACGGGCATTGAAGCTGAAGGCCTGGGTCGATCCGACATCGGATTTGGAGTAGAAAGCATAATCCAGGCCGTAGTCGGTAACTCCTACCCCGAGGCCGAAAGTTGCCGTGCCGTCGTCAAATCCGGCGCGCAGCGAGATGTACTTGGTGAACATGTACTCGGCGCCCACGTGGAACTTCGAATTCGCGCGCTCGGGCCTGTCGTACTGCATCATCACGCGCAGCGCGGCGCCGCTCTCGAAGTGCCGCGTGTATCCGAGCCCGGCAAGAATGGTCCTGTCGACGGTATCGTCGGCCTGGTCGAGGTGGTAAGAGCTGCCGACCAGGTCCTGCAGGTTGAGTCCCACCGCAAAGCCAGGCCACGCGTCGGGCGTGTAGTGGAAACCCAGATCCATCCCCGGTGCCGTGTCCGAAAACGGATCGACAATCTGGCGGTTGATCTTGAAGCTCGCGCCCGCGGCCAGTGTGCCGTAGAGGTAGCGCAGGTGGCGTTCGGTCGCATACGAAATGAGAAGCTGGCTCTCGCTGTAATTGCCTTCGCCGTCGGGACGGCTCTGCGCGTCATAGAGGTCGAAGGTCGTTCCCACGCGCGTGTAGCCGATGCCGAAGGCACCCGCCGAGAGCGTCGGATAAACGAAGCCAAAGTACGTGTATGTCGCGCCGAAATCGAGATCACCCTTGATGGGCATGTACATCGCCATGAACTGCATCTGCTGCACGTTCTTGAGCGCGGCCGGGTTCCAGTAGGGCGTGCTGGCGTCGTCCGCGTTGGTGACGAAGGCGCGCCCCACACCGATGGCGCGCGATCCCGCGCCCAGCGAGAACGGGCTCACGGTACCGCCGTCTTGCGCACGCACGAGCTGCGGCGCTAGCGCGAAGACCATGACTACAAGTATGCGCAGGTAATTCCGCATCACTTGGCCACCGCAATTCTGAACTTGG
>DATEHD010000465.1:0-2744 GCA_035279765.1 Candidatus Krumholzibacteriia bacterium
GGTCTCCTGTGGTTGTGGTTTGACGGTTGCGGCGAACTCGACCTTGAGGTTGTCCACTTTCGGGTCGCCGACGAATACGGGGTTGCAGCCGTGCAGCTCAGCACTCGAGTACATGCAGATGACGCCATGCTCGACGAGCGCAGCTTCCAGGCCATCCGGGAAGGGGGTGTCGGGGACGCCGCGGTTGTGGTTGCAGAAGTTGCGGCCGTTCAGCTTGTTCCGGTAGATGATCCAGTCGTCGCCCGCGACCAGAGGCTCAGCCCACGGCAGAAGCGCGGGGATGAAGATATGTCTCGTGCAGCCGGTTAGCTGATTCGCGTATGGCAGCTCGACCTTGAACAGCTCGCAGCGCCACGGAGCGTTCTCCTGCGGAGGATGGTCGGTGATCGGCGTGGCGTGCGCGCAGGTGCGACAGCTCACCGCCGGGGCAAGGCCGCCGTGGCAGGTGTGCTGGTGGTCGCACAGCTTGCACTCGTAGAAGGTCGGGTCATCCGACATCTTGGCCAGAGGCTCGGCTGCCTCGATCACAGTCTTGGCCTTGGCGCGGTCCAGCTCGAAGGCTTCCTTGTCGAACTCGACGCGCTCGATGTCGATCTCGTCGGTGTCCTTGCAGACGGGGAAGTAGGCGGCGCGCTTCATGCCCGACCAGCCCATGTACGTGTTCATCTGGTGCCAGTGCAGAGGCTTCGTTTTCTTCACGCCCTCCTTCCTGAACAGAGCGAAGGACTTGGCGTTGTGCGTCTTGAACTCGCCGACGTGCCACGTAGCTGGCGCCTCGACGAGCCCCTTAAGGGATGCGTCCATGGAGCCGGAGAAATGGCCGCCGTGGTCCAGGAACCGGAACTGCTTACCGGTCTCCGGGTCGCGGTCGTACACGGTCACCCCGGCGTTGCGCAGGTCGGCAACAAGTCGCCCTTCTTCGCGGTTGCCAGAGTCGAACAGGCGCAGCATGCGGCCGTCGAACTTGCGCCGCGTGGCCCACCGGAAGTCGTACCAGAGCGCGCGCCGGCATTCCTTGCCGACGATGGACGCGCCAAGGTGCGGTCTCGGGTCCTGGTTCGTCGCCTTGGACCAGTGCTCGTAGATCTTGACGACGGTAGTGTGCTTCTTCTCGGGCAGCGCGGCCATCAGTGTCTCATGGACTCAATCAGCTTGTTGACGGTGCCCAGGAGGATGCCAACCGGTGCATAGATCCAGTACAGAAACCACATGAGCTCGGTTGCCTGAACGGAGACGAGGATCTTGTAGAGCAGGTAGTACCAGATCGGAGCCCCGATAAAGAGGGCGATGAGTGAGACAGCTAACTTCATGACTTCCTCTCGTGACGCGTGACCTTGCGTGACTTGCGCATCCCCTTCATGCGGCGACGCTGACGCGCGGTCCACGGGAAGCGCGGGTCCTTCTTGTCCTCGGTCTGTTTCGCGCTCACGGCTTAACCTTCTTCTTCAGGTACTCGCCCTCGAGCGAGCTGATGCCATCGAACACGCGTTTAATCTCGCTGATGCCGATGTACCTGCCGCGAACCATCGGGGCGGAGTGCTGAATCAGCAGAAAGAGCGCGCGGTCGGTAAGCGGGCCAGCACGCAGCTTGCGGACGCCATCGGCGATCGCTTTGATGCTCTCGGCGATGATCTCGACCGGGGTCTCGTCCAGATTGATGACTTTTGTTCCCATCAGAATTTCACCTTGAACTGAAGCGCCACCACCCCGCCTTTGTGAGAGAGCGAGGGGGCGATGAGGGCGTTGACCCCGAAGTGCTTGCCCTCGATCTGCGCCATCGGCACACCGAACACGGTCAACCGCTCGTGGTAGGAGCAATGTCCGGTGTCGTCGCAGGTGTCCGAGCCGTATCCGGTAAGGGCCGCGGCCTGAAATCCGAGTTGAACAGGGCCGAGAGCCCAGGGTGTGTACGACGCGCCGGCGTAGAACGTGCGGCGCCAGAACGAATTCTTGTACTGGCCCCCTATCACGCGGAGGTGAGGGATGCCGGTATCCGTCTCGAACCCGTAACCGAAATTCTCCTCGTTGTGCGGGGTGGAGCGGTTGAAGTGGTGCGAGACTCCACCGAGCGACGACCATGTGTCGGCTCGAGCGCAGCCTGGGCCGACAACCAGCAGGAAGAGTCCGAGAGCGATGAGTGCGATCGGCGCGATCTCGACGAGATAGTCGTATAAGTCGTACAGGAACCTTCGAAACATGATGTTCAGAACCCCCGCATGCGTCTGTAGGTTTCGATGTTGTCGAAGAGAGCGTTCACCGCTCGCATCGGCGCGAAGAAAATGATCACGGCAATTTCAGCGAACCGACGCATGGACGCTCTGGTACTCGGTGTACGGGCGCATCCACGGCTGTAGCGTCTTGAACAGCGCTAACGGAACGACGGTGGTGTCGCCGTCGCTCCAGTAGATCGTCACGGTGTTGTCCGCAACCTCCCAACACCCGCGCCAGTCCTCGGAGGGGGTGAACGAATAGGAGTCCTGTCTGCCCTGACCGTCCAGCTCCTTTACGGAGCACTTGTGCTCGAACAGAACGATCCATCCGCCGCCGGCGTTCTTGGCGAATAGCGTGTCGGCGTGCGCCGGTTTTGCGACGACTATCAGCGCCACGATGACGATCAGCGCCATCGTTAGCAGGTACAGCAGGTACGCGAACCCGTTCTTCCTCACGTTAAGCCTCCTGGCTTTGAAGAGAAGCCCCGCGACTCGCGCCCCGCCGGGAAAGGGAGGAGAAACCGGCGTGCTGAG
>DATEHD010000466.1:0-13571 GCA_035279765.1 Candidatus Krumholzibacteriia bacterium
CGTTGGAACCGTCACGTCGCTCTTCGCCTTCACGCCCTACGACCAGTGGCGCCACGAGCATGCCGTGCACCATGCATCCGGCGGTGACCTGGATGGGCGGGGCATCGGCGACGTCTGGACCATGACCGTGGCGGAGTACGCACGTTCACCCCTGCGCCGGCGCTTCCGCTACCGTCTCCATCGGAGCCCCTGGGTGATGCTGACCATCGGGCCGCTGCTCCAGTTCGTGATCCTCCAGCGCTTCGCGCGCCGGCCGATGTCGCGGCGCGAACACGTGAGCATCTGGCAGACCAACGGCTATATCGCCGCCATCGCATTGATCATGTGTCTTACGGTCGGTTGGAAGGTATACCTGCTGATTCAGATCCCGGTGATGTTCGTGGCCGGTGTGCTGGGCATCTGGCTCTTCTACGTTCAGCACCAGTTCGAGGACGTTCAATGGGAGCGTCACCCGGACTGGGATTTTGCGCACGGGGCCGTGGAGGGAAGCTCGTTCTACAAGCTGCCCAAGATTCTGCAGTGGTTCAGCGGCAGCATCGGCTTCCACCACATCCATCACCTGAGTCCGAAGATTCCGAACTACTACCTGGAGCGGGTCTACAAAGAGAATCCGATGTTTCAGAACGTGAAACACATCACTCTAAAGACCAGCCTCAAGTCACTCACGTTCCGCTTGTGGGACGAGGAACAGCGCAAGCTCGTGGGCTACCGCGCGGTGGCCGAGTACAAAAAGCGGCACGGCCTGGATCGACAGAGCGCGGCCGCCTAGTACGCCCGACCGCCTTATCGTCCCCAAGAAAAAGCGCAGCAAACGACTTCGGTCGCCCGCTGCGCTTTTTTTTGAATTCTGCTTCGGTTGCTACTTGAGCAGCACCATCTTTCTCGATACCTCGGTCTTTCCCGCGCGAAGTCTTGCGAAGTAAACCCCGCTCGCCATTCCGTTCGCGTTCCACGTGATCTCGTGCGATCCGGGTTCGCGCACGTCATCAAGCAAGGTCGCTACGACGCGACCCGCCACGTCGTGCACCGAGATGGTCACGCGCACCTTCTCCGGCACCACGAAGCGAATCGTCGTAACCGGATTGAACGGGTTGGGCTGGTTGGGAAGCAGCTCCACCGACGCGTCCGGAATCCTCACCGTGACCGGCATCGACTGTGTGTACGAGCCATCACGGTCAACCGCGATGAGCTGATACTCGTACGTCGTTCCCGGCCTCAGGTGTTCATCATGGAACGAGCGTGTCGTGACCACGAGATTCTCCGCGATGGTCACGTGATCCCCACCGCTCGAGCGCACGATCGAGAAGCCCGCGAGTGAATTGTCGGGGACAACATCCCAGCGCAGGTCGGCTCCGAACGGAACCGCCGCCGCGTTGATCCCACGGATCAGCGTCGGCACCGGGCTCTCTCCGTAGCGGAAGAGCAACTGTTGTGCTCCCGAAACGAACGCGAGATCCTGGGAGATCATGCTGATATGGGACAGCGTATATGTTGTCGGCCTTTCGATTTCACCCCATGTCGCTCCGCCGTTGAAGGTCGTCATGATGTGCGCCCCCACCGCCATGCCATGGTCCGAATCGCTGAATGCAATATCGGTGAGACCACTCACGGCCCCTGTCACGACCGGGAACCAGGAATCGCCGACGCTGAAGGTGAGCATGATCCCGGCGGGTGAAACCCCGTATGCAACGAACGGATTGACAAAATCAAGCGCCGTTACACCGCTGGCGGGGCCGGCCGTGGACGTCCACGTCAATCCGCCGTCGGTGCTGCGCTTGTCGGTGGTGCCGACCGCCAGTACGACGGTCGGGCTTGCAAAAGCGACGTCGTTGTAGCCCGCTGATCCCATCGGCGCCGTCGTCACCACGCCGTTGTCGATGAGAAACGCATTGCTCCCGCTGCCGACGGCGACGGCGTGTGTAGAAGTACCTGCGGCGACGGCACGAACTGCCGTCGAGAGCGGCTGCGACGAAATGGAGGACCACGACGCGCCGCCATTAGTCGACCGCAGTACACCGCCGTTTCCCACAGCGATCACTTCGGTGGCCGACATGCAAACCACGTCCTGAGCCATGACGCCGGCGAAGAACGAATGGCTCCACGTGTTGCCGCCGTCGTTTGTGAATGCGAAGTAGCTGCCGATATCGCCGAACATGTAGTTGGGCGCGTCACTGGTCAGCACGACGCCCACCTGGGAATTCCAAAACGACGTGCTGCCCGTGCTGAAGAGGAGCTTGGGTTGTCCCACCGGACCACCCACCGTCGTGATAGATCCACCGGTGCTGCGACGAATGATCTTGCCTTCATCGCCCACGGCGAGCACAACGCCGTCGTCATTGCGAGCGAGTCCATACAAGGGCCGGCTGTCCGCCGTGTTTGTAAACGTCGAACCGTTGTTTGTCGATATCGCGAGCTCGCCCGTGGGCGGCGGATCAAATGCGCTGGTGACGCAGCATGCAGCCTTGCTTGCGATCAGGACTATTCCACTTTGCGTATACAAAAGCTCGCCCGGGAAGAACTCATCGCTCGGATTGCCACCGTGCAATTGCGTCGAAGTCCACGTCGCGCCGCCGTCGGAAGTCACGTAGCAAACCGGAATGACCGGAGGCGAAAAGGGCAGCCCGGTTGCAATCGCGCCATGCAGCGCATCCGCGAAATCGACGGCATAGAATAGTCCGTTGCCGCCAGTAGGCGCGTTCGCCGGCGACCAACTGGCGCCGCCGTTGGTCGTGTGCAGCAACGTGTAGTTGGTAACGTTACCGACGCCGAATGCTTCCGTTGCAGAAATCATATCGACGCTGCGCAGCGGCGGCGAGATGGAGGCGGATAGCCATGTAGCACCACCGTCCGCCGTCCACACCGCGATGCCGTCGTAGGTATCGAAATTTCCCACGGCGACTCCGTGCAAGGCGTCACCAAAGGACACATCGACCAGGTTATACGTGGTTGGGCTCGGCATAACGGTCCAGCTTGCGCCCTGGTTGCCCGTGCGCAGGATCACGCCCGAGTTGCCCACAATAACCGCCGTGTTCGCATCCAGGCGATCGATACTGTTGAATGTCGACGTGACGCCCTGAACCTTCCACGCCACCGACCACGTGTTGCCCTGGTCATGAGTGACCATGATCGTGCCCACATCGCCCACGGCGATGGCCGTGTTGTCGTCCAGAAACACCACGTCGCGAAGGGTGTGCCCCTGGGGCTGCGGATGGGCCCAGTGCCACTGCGCGGAAGCCGCAATCGGGAAGGCAAACAGGATGAGAAGACTGAGGATGACAGCAGGTGACTTCATGGCGAGCTCCCTCGATTGAAGATCACTACGGCCGACCGGGCATGACTATTTTAGCATTTACTCAACATCGTTTTCAATCTCATGCCCTTGCGGCGCGCTGAAGGCAGGGCTATTTCAGCAGAACCATCTTTTGTGACACGTCGGTCTTGCCGGCGTGCATGCGCGCAAAGTAGACCCCGCTCGCCATTCCGTTCGCGTTCCACGTGATCTCGTGTGATCCCGGCTCGCGGACGTCATCAAGCAAGGTTGCCACCACCCGACCGGCCACATCGTGCACCGAGATCGTCACGCGCATCTTCTCCGGCACCACGAAGCGAATCGTGGTCACGGGATTGAACGGATTGGGCTGGTTGGGAAGCAGCTCGGCCGCCGCCGCCGGGACCATAACAGTTGCGCGAGGCGACTGCGTATACGAGCCGTCTTTGTCGAAAGCGAGCAGTTCGTACTGATAGCGCTGTCCCGGCACGAGATCCCTATCGACGAACGAGCGCGCTGAAATCGGCAGTCCCGGCGCGATCACGCGCTGGTCCGTGCCGCTTGTGCGCAGAACTGAGAAGCTCGCGAGCTTTTCATCGGTGCTGACATTCCAGCTCAGCTCGGCGCCGAATTCGCGCGGAACGGCCTTGAAGGACGCGAACAGAGTGGGAATAGTATTTTCGCGATACTCGAGCACCGTCATCTCCGGGCCGGCGACGAGGGCGTGCTGAGCGCCGAACACGACGACGTCGGTCAGCGTTGTGTTCGTGGGAGGTGCAGAAGCAAGATACGACCAGGACATTCCCGCGTTCGACGTTTCGATGACGGTGCCTCCGTCGCCCACCGCCATGCCGTAGCCGGCCGCGTCAATGCTCACGGCGCGGAGCGTACTCGAGGTCGGAGACGTAACGGACGTCCAGGTAATGCCGCCATCGATGGTTCGTGCGATCGCACCGCTTACGCCGACAGTCACGCCGATAGACGGGGTCGCGAAGTCGACGTCCACGTAGAGTGCCGCAGGGGACACGACGGGTGACCATGTGCTGCCTCCGTCGGCGCTTCGCATCACACGCGATACCGTCGCGCCGATGCCGACGGCCACCGCTGTCGACGCATCGGCAAAGGCGACACCCTGGATAGCAGTCGGAATCGTCACCGGTGTAACCGTCGCGCCGTCAATCACCAGAGCCTTGCCGGCCGGGCCGACGGCAACCCCGTGGGATGCCGACCCGAATTCGAGCGCGCGAAGCTGCAAGTCCTGAGTTCCCGTCCAAATGGGTGACCAGCTGCCACCGTTGTCCGTGCTCTTTAGTATCAATGAAACCTGCGGTGCCGGGGTCGGTTGCTGGGTTCCCAGTGCGTACGCATCGGTCGAGCCAACCGGGAAGGCAACGTCCTGTATCGACCCGTAGTAATCCAGTCCCCAGTACGAAAGCTCCCAAATGCTTCCCCCGACCGTCGTATGCAGAACGCCACTCAACCTCAGAGGTTTGTCCCACTGGGAGCTTATCACCATGCCGGTATCGTTATCATGGAACGCCAGCTGTGCCGTGTCATCTGCAATGAACGAGAGCGCGGTGCCCGCGACTTGCACAAAATCGGACGGTCCAATGGAGCGGTGAATGACGCCCATATCGCCCACGGTGAGTACAACACCCGGGTTACTCATGGCAACGCCGTTCATGGCGCGCGTTGCCCAATCGATGTTCCATGTCGCGCCATCATTGGCGGAGCGATAGTAGCGGCCATAGTTCTGACAGCTGCCGGTATACGTATCGCAGATGCTTTCCACGACCGAGGAGACCACGTTGCTCGATGAGCGGTACTCGATGTCGGTCACAAAGGTGCTGGTTTCGCTAAAACCACTCTTGATGGTTCTCGCCGTCCAACTCGAGCCACCATTGTGGGTGACATATGCATTGGGAGGAAACGAGTCGCCGGTGTAGAACGTGACGATGCCGTCGCTTTCATTCTGAAATGAGATTGGCGTGTGAAAGCTGGTACTCAGTGCAGGAACACTGGGCAGCACGGACCACGTGAGGCCGCCGTTGGTAGTCTTGTATACAAGCGTGGCGGTTCTGCAATAACCGACGAGCGCTGACGCCATATCCACGGCGTAAACGGGAGAAGGCGCCCCTGCGACCGGAGACCATGTATCGCCACTGTCGGTAGAGCGGAGCATGACACTGCCTCCCACGGCGATTCCGGTGCCTCCGGCGAACGAGACGTCGCGCAGTGAGGCAGTGGTGCCACTCGGGACCGTAGTCCAAATGATACCGGCCGTGGTTGTCTTGAGAATGACGCCGGCATCACCGACCGCGACGGCAGACAGGTCGTCGACGCGATCGATACGCGTCAGCTTCGTCGCAACACTGTTGGTGCGAAAAAGCGCCTTCCACGTCAAACCCGAGTCATAGCTCGTCATGATGGTGCCGAGATCGCCCACCGCAATGGCGAAATTGTCGTTCAAGAAGGTAACGTCGGAAAGATTGTTGCCCTGCGGTGTCGGGTACTGCCAGGTCCACTGGCCACGGGCAGAGTCGGCACAAAGGGTAAGAATTGATGCGGCCAGTAAAGCAGCAAGCCATGGCTGTTTCATGGTCGATCCTCATTGCTGGAGGCACTGCGGGCTGAATCGGGTGGCTTAGTTTACCATTTGCTCAACTCCCTCTCAACCCGCTAGATTCCGCTTCATGCACAAGGTCCCGGGAGGAACCATGAAGTCCATGCGCGTGCCCCTGATGCTGGCCGTTTTCTTGATCGCCACACCCCTTTTGGCGGCCACCCCGCAGCTCACCGAGAAAGTCGTCATCAACGGCGCCTTCGGAAACGCGCCGGAGAAGTACGGCAGCGCCAACCTGGGTGCGTCCACGAAGACCGTGCGCCTGGTGAACTGCTTCGCGGCGAACGCCAACTACATTGCCGTGCACGATCGCATCAAGCGCGACGTGAAGCTCTATTCCACCGCGGGTGTTTTCGACAAAGCAATCCGCCTGCGTCTCACCGGCGCCAAAGCCGACACGGTGCGCGCGCGCGACATCGCTCTCAGTGGCGACGTGCTCTACGTTCTCGTCGACGACCAGAGCGACGGCTCCAAGAAAATGCCGGCGTCGATGCGCCTGGCCACCTTTGATGTGGCCACCGGCGCTTGCCGCGACGTGCGCACGCTCGATACCGTGATTCTCGCCGACGGCGCCGTCACCGCGCGCGGGCCGGAGGCATACTTTCTCCACCCCGATGGGACGAAGTTGTGGTTCGTGGATTCCATCCGGCAGATGACGTTCGAGATCCAGAGCGGAAATCCGGCCGAGCTCTCGCATCGTCCCGTCTTTGGATGGGGGAGCCAGCATCGCGTCCGCACCGACGACGACGCGTCGACAATCAATCTGTGCGATGCGAGCGGGAAGATTCTGCGCAAGATGCCGGGCTCGGGAGTGCTGGTGGCAGTGACCGCCGACGGTGGAGATTTTGCGCTGATGCAGACCGCAGGCGGCGCGGACTGGAAGATAACCATCTTCAATTCCGACGGTGACCCGATCGCGCAGGCGCCGCGACCCAACCGCACGTGGAAGCCGTTCAAACCGCCGGTGATGGAGCGCAAGTACGAGCTGGCGGGCACAACCGGCGGCGCCGATCTCTACGAGATGTACGCCAATGCGGACGGCGTTCGCATCGTGCGCTGGACGAAGTAGAGCCCTCCCCAAGGTTGACCCACGGGGCGCCAACGTGCTAACCTAAGTGCCGTTGTCCCTGTCCTGCCGCCTTCTGGTGGCCGTTTCTTATAGTTCCTCGTTGTTCCAAGCGCGCCCGGCCAACCGCCCCGCGCGTTTTTGATTATTAAGAATTTCTCGCGCGGTAGCGCGAACTGCTGAGGTAGTCCAACCCGATGAAGCTCATTATCGATTTCTTCAAGCTCCTGTGGAAGGGCTGGAAAAAGTTCGCCCACATCCTGGGCGTCGTGAATACACGCATCCTGCTCACGATCACGTATTTCGTCATCTTCGCCATCGGGTCCATCTTCGTCGTGGCCAGCCGGGCAGACCTCCTGGATCGCAAGATGGACAAGAAAGCCAGCTACTATCACAACCGCGAGCCGTTCAAGGACACGCTCCAGACGGTCAAGCGCTCGTTCTCGTTTTAGCGCAACGCGCGCAGGAGACCCACGATGTACATTCTCGGCATCTCGTGTTACTACCACGATTCCGCGGCGGCACTCCTCAAGGACGGCGTCATCATCGCCGCCGCGCAGGAAGAGCGCTTCACGCGCATCCGTCACGACGAGGATTTTCCGACCAACGCCGTCAAGTACTGCCTGAAGGAAGCCGGGATCACGATCGACCAGGTCGACTACATCGGCTTCTATGACAAGCCGCTGATCAAGTTCGAGCGCATCCTGCAGACCTACCTGGCCACGTGGCCGCGCTCGTTCCCGTCGTTCATCAAGTCGATGCCGCTGTGGCTCAGCAAGAAGCTCATGATTCCGAGCCTCATCAAGAAAGAGCTCAAGTACGACGGCGATGTGCTCATGATCGAGCACCACCTCTCGCACGCCGCGAGCAGCTACCTCGTCTCTCCCTACGACGACGCGGCCATCGTCACCGTCGACGGCGTGGGCGAGTGGGCGACGTCCACCATCTGCCACGGCGTGGGCAGCGACATCAAGATCTTGAAGGAGATCCATTTCCCGCACTCGCTGGGCCTCCTTTATAGCGCGTACACCTACTACCTCGGCTTCAAGGTCAACAGCGCCGAGTACAAGGTGATGGGTTTGGCGCCCTACGGCGAGCCGAAGTACGTCGATAAAGTGATGGAGACCATCAGCTACAACGATGACGGCTCGTTCAAGATGAACATGAAGTACTTCTCGTACGACTACGGACTCCAGATGACGAACAAGAACATGGAAGAGCTGTTCGGACAGAAGAAGCGCGAGCCGGAGTCGAAACTCGATCAGTTCCACAAGGACGTCGCCATGAGCGTGCAGGTGGTGACCGAGGAGATCGTGCTGCGCATGGTGCGCCACGCCCACGAGCTCACCGGCTCGAAGAACCTGTGCATGGCGGGTGGCGTGGCGCTCAACTGCGTGGCCAACGGTCGCGTGGTAAAGGAAACGCCGTACAAGGACGTGTTCATCCAGCCCGCCGCCGGTGACGCGGGCGGTGCGGTGGGTGTGGCGACGTATCTCTACCACACCGTGCTTGGCAACGAGCGCAAGTGGGAGTGGGAGCACGCCTATCTCGGGCCCGAGTACTCGACGGACGAAATCCGTAAATTCCTCGACGAGAATGGCATCGTCTACAAAGAATTCGACGAGAACGGCATGCTCGACGCCACCGTGCAGGCGCTCGTGGACCAGAAGACGATCGGCTGGTTCCAGGGCCGGATGGAGTTCGGTCCCCGCGCACTCGGCGCGCGCTCGATCATCGCCGACGCCCGCAATCCCGAGAACAAGAGTGTCGTGAACCTGAAGATCAAGTTCCGCGAGAGCTTCCGCCCGTTCGCGCCTTACGTGCTGGAAGAGAAGTGCAACGAGTGGTTCGAGCTCGATATCCCGTCTCCTTATATGTTGCTGGTGGCGGACGTGCGTGAAGGCAAGCGCACGATTCCCGCGGTGACGCACGTCGATCAGTCGGCGCGCATCCAGACCGTCAACGAGAAGGAGAATAAGCGCTACTACCAGCTCCTCAAGCGCTTCGACGAGAAGACAGGCTGCCCGCTGATCATCAACACATCGTTCAACGTGCGCGGCGAGCCCATCGTGTGCAAGCCGGACGAGGCGTACACGTGTTTCATGCGCACAAACATGGATGTGCTGGTGCTCGACAAGTTCGTGATGTACAAGCCGGACCAGAAGCCGTTCAACGACGACGTTGACTGGCGCAAGCAGTTCGCGCTGGACTAGTCGCATTGGCGGCGCGCCGATAGAGCGCGTCGCGGACACAAGAGCCGACCGTAGTAACGCGGCGTCGTGGAGCAGGGTGGGAACGGGGCGCGTTCTTGCCACGCAACGCGACGCTGTGATAACCTCCGGGTCCTGTTTTTTTCCAGCGACCCGGAGGCTTTTTTTATGCATCTCCAGAGTGGAACCCTTGCCAACGATGTGTGCACTGCCACCGCGGCCATCTCGACCGCGTCGGTGATCTTCGCCGCCACCCGCCTTCGCTCCGTGGTGACGCGCGAACGCCTTGTGAAAGCCGCGATCGGCGCGGCGGTTGTGTTCGTGGCGCAGATGTACGACGTGCCGCTGTTCGGCGCCGTCAAAGTGCACCCGATCGGGGCGGCATTCCTGACACTGCTCGCGGGACCCGAGCTGGCCCTCATGGGCATGATGGCGGTCATCGTGACGCAGGCCTTCTTCATGCACGACGGCGGCATTCTCGAGATGGGCGCCAACGTGCTCAATATGGCGGTCGTGGGTGTGGGTACGGCGACGCTGGCTCTGCGCATCGTCCGCTCGCGTACTACAGGAACCGCCGGATTGCTCGCCGCCGCCGCAATTGCTAGCGTCGCGTCGGTCATGGCCGCCGTGGGCGCGATGTCGCTCGAACTGGCGTTTTCCGGAACACCCGCTCTGGCCGCATTCGGGCTCACCATGCCCGCGCACGCGGGATTTGCCGCGTGGGAGACCGTGACCACGCTGGTGCTGGTGATGGTTGCGTTGCGCGCGCGCGCAATCGAGCCGGCGCACCCTGTTTTTGTGAAGAGCACATAGAAGGGCTCGTCCCGAATGGCGACCAAAGGGCGCACCACGAAATCCATCTCGCGCCTGGCAATCAAACCGAGTGACCTGCGCTGGCAGTGCGACCCGAATGTACTCGGGTTCGAAACCACCGCGTCGCTCGAGAGCAAACCGAACATCATCGGCCAGGACCGCGCGTTGCAGGCGATCCGCCTCGGCCTCGACCTGCGCAGCCCCGGCTACAACATCTTCGTGTCCGGCCTGACGGGAGTCGGCAAGCTCACCGCGATCCGTTACGAGCTCGAGGCCATGGATCTCTCGCGCTCGGATCTCAAAGACATCTGTTACGTCCACAACTTCCGCGACACCGATGCGCCGGCGTGCCTGGTCCTCAAGAAAGGACAGGCCGTGGTTCTCAAGAAGCGACTGGAGGAGCTCCTGCGCACGGTGACGGAAGTGATCCCCGTGGCGCTCCAGAGCGAGAGCTTCAAGCGCAAACAGGCGACGATCGCGGACGAGATCAAGAAGCGTCGCGACGACATGCAGCGCGCACTCGAGAAGGACGTGGTCGACCAGGGATTCTCCGTGCAGCAGATCGAGTACGGCGAGTACACCCGGCCCGAGATCGTACCGGTCGTCGGCGAAGAGCCCGTGCCCGTCGACAGGCTGCCGAGTCTCCTCGCGAAGGGGAAGATCAAACAGGCCGAATACGATCGCCTGCAGTCCGCGTATCCGGAATTGTCGCGCCGTCTCGATGATCTCGTCATCGCATCGCGTCAGCTCCAGGGCGAGCTCGACCGCCGTACCGCGGAGCTGGAGAAGAAGCAGCTCTCGCCGCTTGTCGACTACACGGTCAAGGACCTCACCGACCTGTTCAAGAACGACAAGGTCAGCCGCTTTCTGCAGGATCTTCGCAATTACATCCTCGATCACCTGCCGCTCTTTGCCCTGCCGCATCCCGAGCCGGAGCAGCGGCGCATCATCCTGCCGTTCCTGGTAAACGTGCTTGTCGACAACACCGGACGCACGGAAGCGCCGGTGGTGATCGAAACCTCGCCGTCATATGCCAACGTGTTCGGTGTGATCGAACGCGTGGCCTCTGCGGGCGGCGACAACGTCACCGATCACATGGCGATCCGGGGCGGCTCGCTGCTCAGCGCCAACGGCGGATTCCTGGTGCTGAACCTGATCGACATCTTCGAAGAGCCGATGTTATGGAATGCCCTCAAGCGCGCGCTCAAGAGCCAGCGCCATACCATTCGCGGATTCGATTCGCTGCTGCTGGTGCCCATCGCGTCGATCAAACCCGAGCCGATCCTGCTCGACATCAAGATCGTGCTGATCGGCGACCAGTGGAGCTACCAGTACCTGTATGAATACGACGAAGATTTTCGCACCATCTTCAAGGTGAAGGCAGATTTCGACTCGGTCATGGAGAACAATCCGGCCAACCGCAAGAGGTATGGCCGTTTCGTGCGCACACTCTCCGAGCTCGAGTCGCTTCCCGATTTTCACAAGGGCGCGGTGGCAGCCATCATCGAAGAAGGCGTGCGCATTGCAGGCCGGCGCAACAAGCTTTCCACGCGTTTCAGCGATGTGGGCGACATCAGCCGCGAGGCGGCGCACTGGGCCCGCAAGCGCAGATCCGCGGTGGTGCGCGAGGAGGACGTGAATGTCGCCGTGCGCGAACGGCGCCGGCGCGTCAATCTTCCCGAGGACAAGGTGCAGGAGCTGTTCGAAGAAGGAACCATCCTGATCGATGTCAGCGGCTCCAAGATCGGGCAGATCAACGGCCTCGCGGTGTACGACGTGGGGGATTTTGCGTTCGGAAGGCCGAGCCGCATCACCGCCGAAACCGGTGTGGGGCGCTCGGGTGTCATCAACATCGAGCGCGAGTCCGAGCTCTCCGGCCGCATTCACAACAAGGGCCTGTTGATTCTCGAGGGTTACATCCGGCGCATGTACGCGCAGGACAAACCCATCACCGTGTCGGCGAGCCTGGCCTTCGAGCAGGGGTATTCATCGGTGGACGGAGACAGCGCGTCGTGCGCGGAGATGTACGCGCTCATGTCGAGCCTCGCGTTCGTGCCGCTGCGGCAGGACATCGCGGTGACCGGGTCGATGAACCAGAAGGGCGAAGTGCAGCCCATCGGCGGCGTGAACGAAAAAGTCGAAGGCTTTTTCGATGTGTGCAAAGCGCGCGGGCTTACCAAGCAGCAGGGCGTGATGATTCCCGCGTCCAATGTCGGGGATCTCATGCTGCGCCAGGACATCGTCGACGCCGTGGAGAAGAAGCAGTTTCACATCTACGCGGTGAGCACCATCGACGAAGGCATCGAGGTGTTGACAGGCAAACGCGCGGGACGCTGGATTCCGCCCAGCGGCTACGAGACCGGGACGATGCACTATCTCGTCGATCAGGGGCTGCGGCATTTCCACGACCGTCTGCGCGATGCCGAAGACGGCCACACCGAGGTGGAGAAGACCAAGGTCGTCGAGAAGAAATCCGAGAGCAAGGACGACAAGCCGCGCCCGCCGCGCAAGCGCCGGCGTCGCGAAAGAAACCGCGCCGACAGGCGCGGGCGTTAGCCGGTTGGTGTGCTCGGCGTTCGCCATGACCGTCGAAGAACGCATCAAGTCTCTCGCGCTGGACGTCGGCTTTTCCCTCTGTGGCATCGCCGGCGTTGACCCCGACCCCCGCTCCAACGACACCTACTCACGCTGGATTTCGCGCGGCATGCACGGCGAGATGGCATGGCTGGAACGCCACGCGCCCCTGCGCGCCGACGTGAACACGGTGCTCCCCGGCGCCCGCTCCGCGATCTGCGTCGCACTCAATTATTACCAGCCTGTCGAGCGCGAGCAGCGCGGCATGAATGCGCGCGAAGGCCGCGGGCGCTTTTCCATCTACGTCCACGGTGAGGATTACCACGCGGTGATGACACGCATGCTTGCTCGACTCGACGAGCGCGTGCGCGCGGAATTTCCGTCGGCACGAACGCGCGCGGTGTGCGACATCCATCCCGTCTCCGACCGCGCCATGGCCATGCGCGCGGGGATCGCGTGGCTGGGGAAGAACACCAACGTCATCTCGCCGCAGTTCGGCTCGTGGATTTTCCTGGGTGAGCTCTTGACCACGCTCGACCTGCCCGCCGACCAGCCGCTGGAGACACTGTGCGCCGGATGCACGAAGTGCATCGACGCCTGTCCGACGGGTGCGCTCGACACACCGTTCGTGCTCGACGCGCGCCGCTGCATCTCGTACCTCACCATCGAAAAGCGCGGTGAGATCGACGCGGCGCTGGCACCGCTCCTCGGCGCGGATGTCTATGGCTGCGATACCTGCCAGAGCGTGTGTCCGTTCAATCGCGTCGCGAACGAGTCGGTTGTGTTCCGTCGCGAGGAGCGCAGCCCCCTCGTCGACATGTCACTGGAGGATCTCGCCTCCATCAGCGACGAAGACTTCCGCGAGAAGACCCGCGGCAGCGCCATCCGTCGCGCCAAGGCCGACGGGATCCGCCGCAACGCGCGGCTGGCTCTCCAGAAGGCCGAGTGACACGGCAAGCGAGAATCGGCTTGTGTAAACGCCTCGCCGCGTCCGACCAATAACTCCGGGCACACACG
>DATEHD010000467.1:0-10236 GCA_035279765.1 Candidatus Krumholzibacteriia bacterium
TCGGGGTCGTTGGGACTCTCGTGCGCGGCCGCCTCGAGATGGGTGAGAGCGGCGGCGGTGTCGCCGTGCTCGAGTGCATCGATACCGAGATTGTAATGATCGAGCGCGTTATTCCCGCCGCAGGAGGCGGCGAGCGCGGCCAGAACGGCGAGAACCGGGAGGGCGTGAAAAAGTTTTCGCGTCATCGTGAGCGCGGCGTGGGGCACCGCGTCACGATGATAGGGGGTCGTTCAGTCGGGTGTCAAAGCTTTGCGGGGAGCGCGGACGCTAGGCGGCGTGGGGGGACTGGGGGAAGCTTCCGGCCAGGGCCGTGAGCTTCACCGACGCGGTCGCGGCGTGCACCACGAACACTTTCTCGTTGTTGCTGTGCGGATCCCCGGGGAAGAGGAAGAAGCCCATTCCCTGCGAAGTGTACGTCAGCGTGTAGCCGAACATCACTTCGCCGTCCTTGAACTCCACCATGCATTTCTTTCCGTGATTCAGGCGGGCGAAGAATCCCTTGCGCTCGTTGTAGGCGGCGTTACCGTCGAAGTCGCGCACGAAGAAGAGGGCCTTGAGCCGGGTGAGATCGACTTCGAAGGTGGCGCCGCTTTCGCAGATATGGAACGTGCGACGCAGCGGCGAGAAATCAATGGTGGTTCCACGCAGCGTGAGCCCGTCAACAAAATGGGCCACGACGCGATTATCAGCACGGCCGATCATACCTGAATGAAAGCAACGGGCATACCGGCGTCGCTCGGTGCCATGACCGTTGCCAGGAGTGGCGCATGGCACCCGGAAATTCCCGGGCGCGGAGCGCCGGCTGATCGCCGCGCCCGCGCGTCGCGTCATTTTTACCGCCCGGGCGGGGAATCTGGCGTGACCGCGCCGACTCCGGTTACGAGTTGTGCCGGCTCTTGATGAAGGCGTCCAGCATGTCAATGGGAACGGGGAAGACGATGGTTGAATTCTTCTCCGCCGCCACTTCCGTGAGCGTCTGCAGGAAGCGCAACTGCAGCGTGGTCGGATTCTGTGAGATGACGTCCGCCGCTTCGCGCAGCTTGGTCGCCGCCTGCGCTTCGCCTTCGGCGTGGATGACCTTGGCGCGGCGCTCGCGTTCGGCTTCGGCCTGGCGCATGATGGCGCGCTGCATCTCGGCCGGCAGATCGACCTGTTTTACTTCGACAAGCGACACCTTGATGCCCCACGCGTCGGTTTGTTCGTCGATGATGTGCTGGAGCTTCTGATTGATGGTGTCGCGCTCCGAGAGCAGCTGGTCGAGCTCGAACTGGCCCAGCGTGGAGCGCAGCGTGGTCTGCGCCAGCTGTCCGGTGGCGTACAGGAAATCTTCCACTTCGACGATCGCCTTGTCGGGATGCAGCACCCGGAAGTAAACCACCGCGTTCACCTTCACCGAGACGTTGTCGCGGGTAATGATGTCCTGCGGCGTCACGTCCATCGTCACGACGCGCAGGCTGACCTTCACCATCTTGTCGATGATGGGCACCAGCACGATGAGGCCGGGGCCGCGCACGCCCGCCAGGCGTCCGAGGCGGAACACCACGCCGCGCTCGTATTCGCGCAACACACGGATGGCGGAGAACAGAAGCATGAGTCCGATGATGACAATGGCAAGCAATGAGAACTGCACGATGACCTCCTTGGAATCAGTGTGATGCGCGACGCACGCGAAGCTTGAGTCCGTCGACGTGTTCGACGCGGACGTGCGCACCATCTTCGATGGCTTCGGTGCTCTCCGCATTCCAGAATTCTCCGCGTACGAAAACCGATCCGCCCTCCGGGCCGACGCTCCCGCGCGCGACGCCTTCCATTCCGACAAGTGCTTCGCGGCCGGTGGTGACGCGGCGGTGGCGTGTGCGCACGGCCATGCTCACCACGAAGAGGAAGAAGAGCGCGGTTGCGATGACGGAGGGGATGATCAAAGCGAGCGAGACGCGCATGAAGGGAAGCGGCGAATCGATGAGCATCAACGACCCGATCAGCATGGACGCGCATCCGCCCACAGCCAGGAGCCCGTGCGACGTGATCTTGACCTCGAGCACGAACAACACCAATGCGAGTGCGATCAGCGCCAGGCCGGCCGCGTTCACGGGCAGCATGTGAAACGCGAAGGCGGCGGTGATGATGGAAACAGCGCCCACGACCCCGGGGAAAATTGCGCCCGGATGCTGCAGCTCGAAAAAGATGCCGAAGATACCGGCCAGCATCAGCAGGTAGGCAATATTGGGCTCGGAGATGGTGGCCAGAAAACGCTCACGCCATGTGGGGGGATCTTCCACGAGCTCGGGATGAGTGAACGCGAGCGTGCGTTCGACTCCGGCGGCCTCCACACGACGGTCCTTGAGTTTGTCGAGAAGCTCGCGCGGGTCATGCGCGATGATATCGATCACGTGCGCGGCCAGCGCTTCCTCGGCCGTGGATGAAATGCTCTCGCGCACCACGCGCTCGGCCCACGTGACGCTGCGGCCGCGGCGCGTGGCAATCGTGCGCGCGAAGGCCGCCGCGTCGTTGGTCACCTTTTCGGTCATGACGTCGCCCTTCTCCTCGGCACCGCTGCCCGGGCCGATGCTCACCGGATGCGCCGCGCCGATGTTGGTGCCGGGCGCCATGGCGGAGACGTGGGCGGACAGTGCGATCAGCGCACCCGCGCTCGCGGCGCGAGCGCCTTCGGGGTAGACGAAGGTCACGACGGGCACGGGGCTTGCGAGAATGGCCTGGATGATTTCCCGCATGGTGTCGGACAGACCACCCGGCGTGTCGAGCGTGAGCAGGAGGCAGGTCGCCTTCTGTTTCGATGCGTCGGACAGGAGACGCTCGACATACATGCCCGTCGCGGGCCCGATGGGGCCGGTCAGGTGTCCGACGAGGATCGGGGAATCATGTGGCGGCTCACCGGCGCGGGCCGGCACGGGTGCGCCAATGAGCACCCGCAGGAGAGCGATCGCGAGGCATGCTCGGAGGGCGCGGGTAAACACGGTGGTAACGATAGCAGCATGGGCCGGGCGGTCAAGGGTGTAGACGGACCGGGCGCAGGAATAAAGTTTGCCGGTTCCGCGCGCGGTTTGTTAGCATTTACGACTAGTTTTGCCATATTTTACGAGGGGTGATCTCCTTCGAACACGTACTACTACTCAACGCATCCTTCGAGCCGCTGAATGTAATTGGATGGCGGCGGGCCGTGAAGCTCGTCGTCCTCGAGAAAGCGGAGATCATCGAAGTCTCGGATCGCGAAGTGCGATCCGTTTCCACGCGCGTCCCGGTGCCCTCGGTCGTGCGCCTCACGTCGTTTGTTCGCTTCCGCCGGCGCGAAGCGAAGTTTTCCCGTCGCAACATCTACACGCGCGACAATTTCCGCTGCCAGTATTGCGGCACGCGGCCGTCCGCGCACGAGCTCACGTGCGACCACGTGGTCCCGCGCTCGCGGGGCGGCCGTACCGACTGGTCGAACATCGTCACCTGCTGCGTGTCGTGCAACCGGCGCAAGGGAGGCCGTACGCCGGCCGAAGCCGGTCTGCGCCTGATCCGTTCTCCGGCCCAACCCACCTGGCTCTGGGGCGTGCAGAATCGCTTCGCCAACCGGCGGCCGCCCAAGAACTGGCACGTCTACATCTACCTGGAAAATCGCGGGCTCGAAGCGGCTTCTTAGGCGAGAAGGAGTGGTGCCCGAGGTCGGACTCGAACCGACACGGAGTTTTGGCTCCGGGGGATTTTGAGTCCCCTGCGTCTACCAGTTTCACCACTCGGGCACTCGTCGTTATCTAACGCAACAGCAAGCGGATGTCCAGATAATCCGCGTGGACGACGCGGTCTCCTTCTGCTACGTTTACGCCGCGTGGGGCTGTAGCTCAGCTGGGAGAGCGCTTGACTGGCAGTCAAGAGGTCGACGGTTCGATCCCGTTCAGCTCCACCATTCTTTTTCCCGCGGCGCTTCGTGTCTATTTCCATCTGCATTTTCGAGGACAAGAAGCATTCGAACTTTCTGCCGCTGACCCTGTCGCGGCCGGTGTTCGACCTTCGCATCGGTTGCGGTACCCTGCGCTCGCGTCTCGTCGACGGCCTGCCGGCCGGCATTCGGTCCTACATCTGCCGTGAATACCTGGTCGCGCTGACGCGCGAGACGAATCCGCGCGCGCCTGTCAACGAGCCCGCGGGGGGCTCGACCCTGTTCCTGAATGGCCGCTGGCTCGCGCTTGGCAACGAGCGCGACCGCATTCTCAAGCTCGTCGGAGAGTCGTGCATCGCGATCAAGGGCGGCTACGTGGTGGCGGCGAATCTCCCCGCGCCGGCGGCGAAGGACTTGAGCCAGTACCTGATCCGTCGCGTGTCCGCATCCGCCATCGAAGAGATGTGTGACGCGCTGCGCGCGGCCGCCGGCGGCGGCAAGGCCACCAGCAAGAAGAGCAGCGCGCGTTCGTCGCGCGCACCGCGCGGCGATCACGAGAACGAGCACGTGATCGGACAGGATCATTTCGAAGAGAAGCTCCCGGCCGAGATCGAAGCGCTCGTCGAGAAGCACGGGCTGCGTCGGATCGTGGTGGACGACGCGCGGCTCATTTCATTTCCATGGCAGCTGATCGAATTCAACAGCGACGTGATCGCCGACGATTTCGCGCGCATGCCCGTGCGCGGACAGGCGGACGAATCGCTCGTGTACCCGGGCGCACACGTGGTCAATCCGGACCAGGTCGTGCTGGGTGAAAAAAGCGTGGTGCGCGCGGGTGCCGTGCTCGACGCCGGCGATGGTCCCATCGTGATCGCGGATCGCGCCGTGATAATGCCCAACGCCGTGCTGGTGGGGCCGTGCTACGTGGGCAGCGGCACCATCGTGAATCCAGCCGCACGGCTCCTGGCCGGCTCGTCGATCGGGCCGGTATGCAAGGTGGGCGGCGAGATCTCGGAGACAATCATCGCGGCGTACTCGAACAAGCAGCACGATGGCTTTCTCGGGAACTCGTATATCGGCGAATGGGTGAACATCGGCGCCGCCACCAACAACAGTGATCTGAAGAACAACTACAGTTCCGTCCGCATGTGGTGCGCGGGAAGCGAGCGCGACACGGGCCGTCAGTTCCTGGGTCTGTTGATGGGAGATCACACCAAGACGGGTATCAACGTGCTGTTCAACACCGGCACGGTGATCGGTTTCAACTGCAACGTGTACTCGAGCGAGATGCCCGCCAAGTTCGTCCCCAGTTTTTCGTGGGGACACGGGGAAGAGCTGATCCGCTACGAGCTCGAGCGCGCTGTGCAGACGGCCGCCGTGGTGATGGAGCGACGCAATGTCCGCTTCACGCCATCGCATCGCGATCTGTTCGCGTCCATCCATGCGCTGGGAGAGCGCGCCGGCTGGAATGTGTGATACACGCGCGACAGCGCGCGCAATCAGCTACCTCTTTGAACCACAGGAAGAAACAATGAGTTAGAAACAACCGCAGACCGAGCCGGATGCCATTCCGACTGCGTCCGCAGACAAATTCACTCCTCTCCGGCTGAGCCTCCCGCCCCCGAATTTCGACCCTCAGGCTGTGGGAAACAATTACCGCCCGCCTCTAACTTCTGTAGATCTGGCTGATTAGTTCGCGCGCTGTCGCGCGCGTACCGTCGGCACATGCCTTGATATACACCCGGACAGAACATATCGGCGCTGCTGCGCGCGTGTATTGCTTCGGCGTGGGCCCATTCCTCAAGGCTTTGCGTAACCCGAGACCAGGCACACGGCGCGGTGGCGCTTTTTTCTTGCCCCGTCGGATCCCACCTTGCCCTGTAATCTCTTATTTGACAGCGATAAAGTGGTGTGTTAGCGTCCACGGGTCCTGATGCGAGCTCGTCCCGGCGCGTCCCCGACACACAGACTGCGGCCGGGCTTCGAACCGAGGCTTTTTACTGGAGAGAGACCATGACGAAAGCAGACCTGGTCGAGGAAATCTCCCGGATCACCGGACTGAACAAAAAGGACACGAGCATCATCGTGAACGAGGTGATCAATAACATCTGCCGCGCCCTGGCCGACGGAGACAAAGTTGAGCTTCGCGGCTTCGGCAGTTTCAAGGTGAAGGAGCGCCGCGCCCGCCAGGCACGCAATCCGCGTACCGGCGACGGCGTGCAGGTTCCCGCCAAGCTGGTGCCGTTTTTCAAGGCATCCAACGAGCTCAAGTCACGTGTGAATGATGCTGACGCATCATAGTTCAATCTTATTTCGGGCGCGGGCCTTGCCCGCGCCTCTCATATATTCTGCGGGCTAGAACCCGCGATTTCACAGAAAGGTACCCGACGCATGCCGTGCGGACGTAAACGCAAGAGACAGAAGATCAGAACCCACAAGCGCAAGAAAAGATTGCGCAAGAATCGCCATAAGAAGAGAATTCGCTAGCCTGATGCGGCGGCCGACGCGTTGTCGGCCGCCGCGTTCACTTTGCAGCGCGGCGGTCGTGCGCGACCCCGCCGGAGGTTGTCGAGTCCATGTCTACTGCCGAACGTCGTGGTTCCACCCGGGTGCCGGCGCGCCTGTCGATGGAGATCATTCTGGGCGGGGACCGTGCGCCGGCCGAGAGCCTCAACGTCAGCGCGAACGGCGTCTACTTTGCGTCCCGTGCCTTCATACCCCTGCTGACCAAGCTGCGCGTGACGCTCGAGCTTCCCGGTGATGCCGGGGCGACGTCGCGCGTTTCGTGCGACGGCGTGGTGGTGCGCACGGAGCCCGAGAACGAGACTCCGTCGGTCCGCGAGTACCAGGTCGCCTGCTATTTCACGGATATCTCGGAGGCCGACAGGACCCGTCTCGAGTCCTATATCCTCCGGCACGTCCCGTTCTGATCTATTGGAGCATGGCTTGAGTGCGCTCAGCACATGGCCGCCCACCCGGGGCGGCCATTTTTTTTGTTTGCCGCATTTTTCCGCCGTGTGGTAAGCCTGTGACCACCTGTCGCGACGGTTGTCAGCGACGGTGTAAATATTTGTGAAAAAGAAATTTCCGAAATCGATCCCGGCTGCGGATGCGCCCGGGTGGCGAACGGCGGGCGGCCAGTCGGCGGCCCGTGCGGTCGCTACACCGCGGCGGACCGACGCCGGAGCGTCCGCCGAGCGCGAGCGCCTGCAGCGCGTGGCGGCCCAGCTCAAGACCCTCTATCACATGGGTCGCGACCTCGGGGAAGACGAGAACTGGAGCGACGCCCTCGACAGGTTCCTCATGGCGCTCGTCAACTTCATGGGGGCCAACGGCGCGGGTCTCCTCCTTTTCAGCGACAACGAACGCGCCCTTTCAGCGCGCGCCGTCTTCCACCTCGACGACACCCTGGTGGCGCGCATCATCGAGACCGTGCGCGAAGGCTGGAAGAACCACGCGCGCGCGTCCGAGATCCACAGCCTCGAGAGCTATGCCTCGGGCGAACGGCCCACGTCGTGCCTGGAACGTACCGCGCCGTGGAGCCTCACCGTCATTCCCATGCGCCACCGCGGACGCGCCCTCGGCTTCCTGGTGCTCGACAAAGCGTACGCCAGCGGCCTGGATTTCCAGTGGGACTATCATTTCCTGAGCACGCTGCAGACGATCTTCGCGGAAGAAATTGCGAACGCGTCGTATATCAGCGAGCTGCGCCAGCTCTCGCGCTTCAATCACAAGGTGCTCGACAACATTCGCAGCGGCGTCGTCACCACCGACCTGCACGGCGGCATCCGCTATGCGAATTCGTGGGCCAACGAGATGTGCCCGCGCCTGCGTGCGCTCGCGCGCACGCCGATCGCGTTCGATGACCTGTTCCGGAGCGCCGACGGCAGCACAGGCTTGTTCGCGCACTTCCTGGCGTCTTCCACCGACTCGGCGGCGACAGAGGTCGAGTGTCACGACGGGGATCGCGCCTTCCCGGCGCGGCTGCGCGTGACGCGTATGCACGACGACCTCGTGAACGGCACCGTCGTGGTCGCCATCTTCGACGATCTTTCCGAGATCAAGCGCATGGAAGAAGCCCTGCGCCGCAACGACCGCCTGCGCGCCATCGGGCAGCTATCGGCGGGTGTGGCGCACGAAATCCGCAATCCGCTCGCCGGCATCGCCACCACCGCCGAGGTCCTTTCCGGCAAGCTCGGCCCCGACGACGACCGTACGCGCTACACGCGCGTCATCCTCGATGAAGTGACGCGCCTCGACGGCATTGTTACGAACCTCCTGGCGTTCGCAAAACCGCCGCGACCGACCATCGCGCCGTGCGCCGTGGAAGACCTGCTGGCGCGCATTCGCGGCCTGGTGGGAGAGCAGGCGCAGGCGCGGGGAGTCGAGCTCAGCGCCACCGCGAGCGACACGTCGATCGCGTGTCTCGCCGATCAGGCCCAGCTCACCCAGGTGCTGCTGAATCTTGCGCTCAACGCCGTGCAGGCGTGCAGCACGGGCGAGCGCGTGGCGCTTGTCGCGCGCGCGGAGAGCACCGGCGCGCGGGACTGGATCATCATCGACGTGGAAGACAACGGGCCGGGCGTGCCGCGCGAAATTCGCGCCACGCTGTTCGATCCGTTCGTGACCACGCGCACGCAGGGAACGGGGCTCGGCCTCGCCATCTCGCGCCAGATCGTGGAAGACCACCACGGATCGCTGGCATGCACGTTTCTCGAACGCGGCACCCGTTTCACGGTGAAGATCCCCGCTCACACGGTGGCGGCGCCGGTGTCGCGCTAGAGCCGTTCGTCAACCAAGAAGGAGTTTCAATGGGAAAGACGATTCTCATCATCGACGACGAGAAGACCATCCGGTGGTCGTTGGCGGAAGCGCTGACGGCGAGCGGCTACGAAACCGTCGACGCCGACACGGCGGCCAGCGGGATCGTGCGCTTTCGCGAGACCTGCCCGGACCTCGTTCTGCTCGACATGAAGCTCCCGGACGGTTCGGGTCTCGACGTCTTGAAGGCGATTCGCGCCGAAGACGCCACCGTGCCGATTGTCATGATGACCGCGTACGCGGAAGTCGAAGCCGCCGTCGACGCCATGAAGCACGGCGCGTACGATTTCATTCCCAAGCCGTACTCGGTGGAGAAGCTGCGCGTGTCCATCGCCAACGCCATGGAGACCGAGCGCCTCAAGACCGAGATCGCGTACCTGCGTTCGGGTTCGTCGGGTGGAAACGTCTTCCGGCATTTCATCGGGCGCAGTCCCGCGATGCAGGAGATCTTCGAGAAGATCCGCAAAATCGGCCCGAGCAAGGCCACCACGATCCTCATTACCGGCGAGAGCGGCTCCGGCAAGGAGCTGGTGGCGCGCGCCATTCACGCCGCCAGTCACGACGAGCCACGGCCATTCATGGAGATCAACTGCGCATCGGTGCCCGAGACGCTCCTGGAGAGCGAGCTCTTCGGTTATGAAAAGGGAGCCTTCACCGACGCCAAGGCGCGCAAAGCGGGTCTCGTGGAATTGGCCGAGGGCGGCACGCTGTTCCTGGACGAGATCGGCGAGATGGGAATCACGCTGCAGTCGCGTCTTCTGCGCGTGCTCGAGAACAAGACCTTCCGTCGCGTGGGCGGCGTCAAGGATCTCACGGTCAACACGCGCATCGTGTCGGCCACCAACCGCGACCTCACCCAGGCCATCAAGGACAAACAGTTCCGCGAAGACCTCTATTATCGACTGAAGGTGATCCCGCTCCAGATTCCGCCGCTGCGCGAGCGCCGCGACGACATTCCGCTGCTGGTCGGGCATTTCATCGACCGTTTCAATCGCGAGTTGGGCAAGCAGGTCCCGATGCCGGGCGGTGACGTGATCGACCTCCTGGTTCGTTACGACTGGCCGGGCAACGTGCGCGAGCTCAAGAACGTGATCGAGCGCGCCATGCTCCTGGATGCGCAGGACGCGCTCCTGGTGGCGCACCTGCCGACGGAGATCCGTGGCGGCGCTCCCATCGACATGCCTGTCAGCGCGACGCGCGCGGCGGCCGCGAGCGTCAGCGAGTTCTTTCCCATGACGCTGCGCGACGTCGAGCGCATCCAGATCGAGCGCACACTCGAGCAGACGCACGGCAACAAGTCGCGCGCCGCCGCCATCCTCGGCATCTCGCGCCAGACGCTGCGCGAGAAGCTGAAAACTTTTCATGGGGTGGACGAGGCCGCAGGGGCCGAAGCCTAACAGGGCACTGGAAAGTTCTTTCCCACGCAAACACCGCTGGCCGGCTGAAACCGGCCAGCGGTTTGTCTTTACGGGCGCGGCCCAATTCCAGCGCCCGTCTGTAATCATCACAGTTGCAACAACTTAGTAGGCCAA
>DATEHD010000468.1:0-9483 GCA_035279765.1 Candidatus Krumholzibacteriia bacterium
GGTTCGGGTCGTTGATCAAGGACGGAAGCGAAGTCGTTGTACGTGGGGCAGTTCGCCGACGGGACGGCCGCAAGGTTTGCGACATACTGGAAATCGCCGACAGCGAGGGAGGGATTGGTCTTGGAAAGGCATTCTCTGACAGATCGTCAACAAGAGATCCTTGAGTACGTGTCCTCGTTTACCCGCGACGCCGGTTATCCCCCCACCGTTCGCGAAATTGGCCGGGCTACCGGTCTTCGATCCCCACGCTCCGTCAGCCAGCATCTCCAGGCCCTGGAACGAAAGGGCTTCATCCATCGCGGTCGCGAGAAGTCCCGTGCGATCCGCGTGCTCGATCGTCCCGATTCGCCCGTCCCGGCGACCGGCGCTCACGCTGTACCGCTCCTCGTGCGTGGACGTGTGGTCGCCGGGGAGATTGCCGCTCCGGCGGATTTCGCCGGTTCCAGCTATCTCATCGACCGTGAGCTCTTCGAAGGCACGGGGAACTACCTCATGCGTGTCGACGGGGCCTGCATGGAGGACTCGCACATCGTGGCCGGCGACATGATCGTCGTATCACCCGGAACGTCGGCGAAAAACGGCGATGTCGTGGTGGCGAAGATCAACGGCCAGACGAGTGTGAAGCGCTACGAAGAGAAGGAAGGATCACGCCGGCTCGTGACATCGACGGGGAGCACCGCGCTGGATGCGTCGGTGCAGATCGTCGGTCGTGTGGTCGGACTGATTCGCGCCCGAGTTTAGTTGTAGTTCTCAGTGTTGCGGTGACCACCAACGGCGAACGACCGACCTCGTTCGCCGGCTCGCCGGCTCCCAAACCGGCGAGAATCCTTGCCTGCCCATTTCGCGATTTATCGCGTAATCCACTGATGCTACGCCAGTTCGTTTCCGTTTGACAGGCACCAACGCGGACCGTAACCTGTGGGTCTTCTACTGCTTGGGGTTCCCATCGTCTAGTGGTTAGGACACCGCCCTTTCACGGCGGCAGCACGGGTTCGAATCCCGTTGGGAACGCCATTTCCCGCCCTTTTGATTTTCCCAGGTCCTCAGCGTGACGCCGCGGCGACCACGGACACGCCCATGCTGACCAGGTGCAGCACTGCCGAACGCCGCACCTCATCGGCGGATTGCGTGGCCAGCCCGTCGAGCTCGAGCGCGCGTGTTCCGGTTGCCTCCGGATCAATCACGACACGAAAGCCGCGCATGAGTGCTTCGCGCGCCGTTGTCGACACGCACATGTGCGAATAAAACCCGACGACAAGAACCTCATCCGCGCCGACCTGGCGCAGCCACGCTTCGAGATCGGTTCCACTGAAGGCACCGAACACGTCTTTCACGAATTGCTTTTCCGGGCCGAATTGCGTTTGCACGTCGAGCCCGGGCGAGAGCTCCGTGCCCCAGGCTCCGGGCTTGAATGCCGGCCATTCGTCCGGGCGGTTGTGGTGAAGAACAAATGCGATGGGTCGCTTCTCGCGCCGTGCATGTTCGACATGCGCCCGTATATGCGCGAGGGCCCCGGGATGATTGGGAACCGGTCGGAGTCCATCGGCGGAGAATTCATTCTGAGTATCTATCAACAGCAATGCTTGCACGCTTGTACCTCTCCTGGTCGGCAGCTTCTCATCAATGTAATAGGAAAGCGACCGATTCTCCACCGCCGCGGATACCTTTCGTTACGGAATCCCATACACAAGCGCGTTGATGTTCATCCCGGCGCCCACCGCGGCCAGCACGATGCGCTGGCCCGACTTCAGGCGTTGGTGCTCCAGCTTCTCCTTGATCAGCAGATCGAGGAGTGTCGGAATGGTTGCCACCGAGCTGTTGCCGAGCCATGAAATGGTCATCGGCATCACGCGCTCGGGCGCGGGATCGGTTCCAAACAGGTGATAGATCCGTTCCAGGATGGCCTCGTCCATCTTGGCATTGGCCTGGTGGATGAGGATCTTGGACACATCCGACAGGTCGAGACCCGCCTTGGTCACGCATTCCTTCACGACGCGCGGCACGAAGCGCAGCGCGTACTCGTAGAGTTTGTGGCCGTTCATCTTGAGAAACAGTTCCGAGCCGGGGAAATGGGGATTGTAGGAACGGCCGAGGCGCAACAGCTGCGATTCCTCGATGGTGTCGGAACGCGTGCAATGGGCGAGAATGCCGATCCGCTCGCACGTCTCCACACCGGCGAGCAGACAGGCGCCGGCGCCATCGGCGTAGATCATGCTGTCGCGATCGTGCGGATCGGAAATACGCGACATGGTTTCCGCGCCGATCACCAGCGCCCGCTTGGCGTCGCCCGACCGGATGTAATAGTCGGCCTGAATGACGCCCTGCAGCCAGCCCGCACAGCCGAATGGAAGGTCGTACGCAACCGTCGCGGGGTTCTTGATTCCCAGCCGGTGTTTGACGCGCGCGGCGAGTGTCGGAACCATGTCGGAACGACGGTTGTCCGCGAGCACGTCTCCGAAGTTGTGCGCGACGATGAGGTAGTCGAGCGTCTCCGCGTCGCATCCCGAGCTCGCGAGGGCATCGGCGGCGGCGAGGTGCGCGATGTCGGATGCGCATTGATTGTCGTCGACATACTGGCGGGCGTTGATCCCGGTGATGGCCTGAAACTTGTCGATGATGTCGCGCGTCGGGCGGTCGATACGCGTTCCGTTGGCGTCGTAGAACTCGTGGTCAAGGAAGTCGGAATTGGGCACGACGCGTTCGGGGATGTAGCTGCCGGTCCCGACGATTGTCGTTCGGATGGAGTCCCTTGTCACGGTCGATCCTCCTGCTACGAGGGCGCGTGCAGAGGCCTGCGCCCGTGTCAGGGCGGCCTGCGCCCTCCAGCGTAGGACGTGGTGCCGACGCTTGTCGACCGCAAAAACGCGTGCCGGGTCGCTACCATTTCTCGGCGGGACGCGTCGTCGTGGCGGCCGAGCGCGCGTCCGATCAAGAAGTGACCTTTCCGGCTCCCGACGGTGGCGGAATCTTGAACTCGATCTTCTGCAGCTGCTCGGGCGAGCGACCGATCTTGGTCAGAAACGCGGACCAGCGCGGGTCCGCATGCAGACTGTCGAGCAGATCGTCGTAGAGCATGCCGTTCAACCCCGGGTCCTGCGATACCCACGCGCGCTCGAGCCACTCGAACGCATGATCTTTCTCTCCGCGAAACGCGTAACACTGCGCGATGTTGTATGCCGCCAGGTCGGCGTCCTTGGTAATCAGCTCGGTCAGCGCGGCGTCGGAATCCGCTTTGCGGCCGAGCGCGTGGTACACGATGGGCAGGCCGCAGCGCCTGAAATCTTCCTCCTCGAGCTGCATCTCGTGCAGCGCCGAGTTGGGGTCTCCCTTCAGGACGTAGCCGAGGCCGATGGCGTAATGCATGACGGCGAGGCCTGGATTCAGGTCGAGCCCGGTTCGCAATTTCGCGATGCCGTCGTCGATCTGGCCGTTGTTGATCTCGCAGATGCCCGCGTTCTGGAGGAGGTTCACGTTTACTGGATCCAGTGCCAACGCCCGTCCCAGCACGGTCATTTCCTCTTCCATCCGTCCGATCAAGAGCAGGAACTGCCCCGTGTTCATGAGGAGCGTTGCATCGTTGGGGTCGAGAGCGAGACCTTTTTCGAAGTGCTTCGCGGCGGCGTCGAGGTCGTTGTCCGACCACATTGCGATAATGCCGAGTCGCGAGTAGGCGAGGCCGTTGTCGGGATCGAACTTGAGTGCTTTGAGGGCGGCGTGGCGCGAGCGCCGGAATCCTTCCGTCGCCTTCATGTTGCCGAAGCTGATCTCGTTCACATAGTTGGCACTCAAGCCCACCCACGCCGGCGCATAGGTGGAGTCGATAGCGAGCGAAATCTGATAGAGCGAGTCGGACAGGGCCAGCGAACGGGGACTCAGCTGGCGCGCCAGATCGCGCGCCTGTAGAAAGAGCGCATAAGCCTGCGGATCAGTGATGCGCGCTTTGGGCGTTTCGCCGAGGAACGTCACCTTGAGCTCTTTCACCACGTCGGCGGCAATCTCGTCCTGCATGGTAAACACGTCGTCGAGCTTGCGGTCGTAGGTTTGCGACCACACGTGGAAGCCGTCGGCGGTTTGGACGAGCTGCGCCGTGATGCGCACGCGATCGCCCGACTTGCGCACCGAGCCCTCGAGCACGTGCGTGACGTTGAGCCGGCGGCCGATCTCGGGTACTTCGACTTCCTTGCCCTTGAACGAGAACGACGACGTACGCGCGGCCACCTTGAGCTGCGGAATCTGCGCGAGAAGATTGAGGAGCTCCTCGGAGATGCCGTCCGAGAAATAATCCTGCGTGGCATCCCCGCTCATGTTCAGGAAGGGCAGCACCGCAATGGATTTGGTCTGTGCTGGCGTGCTGTGTCGCAACAGCAAGTAGTACGCGGCCACGCCGACGACCAGCGCGAGCGCAGCAATACCGATCCATGCCCGTCTGCCGTACCGTTGCGTCGCTGTCGCGACGCGATGTCCGGTCTGCGTTTGCAGCGCGTGCAGCTCGTCGCGCACGACGGCGGCGGATCCGTACCGTTGGGCGGGATCCTTCGCGAGACACTTGTCGATGATCGCCACCAGCGCTGCCGGAACGTCGCTGCGCAATTCCGGAATCGGTCGCGGCGAGGTGTTGACGATGGCGTAGCCGATCGCGTGGTCATAATCGCCGTGGAAGGGAAGGGCACCCGTGGTCAGCTGGTAAAGCATCGTGCCCAGCGAGAAGATGTCGCTGCGCGAGTCCACGCGGCCGCCGCGTACCTGCTCGGGCGACATGTACGGGAGCGTGCCCATGACGACGCCGTCGCGCGTGAGCGGCGCGCCAGTCTGGGTGGCACCGAGGTCCAGCGGCGCAGTCTTCGCAATGCCGAAGTCGAGCACCTTGGCGCGCCCGTCCCTGGTGATCATCACATTGGCGGGCTTCAAGTCGCGGTGAATGATCCCTTTCTCGTGGGCGGCGGCCAGCGCGTCGGCTACCGCCACGCCGACCTCGATCACTTTCTTGATCGCTATCGGCTCGTCCGACTGGAGCGCCACATCGAGCGGCTGCCCGTCGACAAGCTCCATCACCAGGAAATGAGCGCCGCCCGCTTCTTCGACGGAGTGCAGGGTGACGATGTGGGGGTGATTGAGGCCGGCGACCATCTTGGCCTCGCGCAGGAAGCGCTCGAGGCGGACCGGATCGCGCGCGACATCGCGGGGCAGCACCTTGAGCGCCACGTCGCGGTCGAGCTTGGTGTCGCGCGCGCGATACACCTCGCCCATGCCGCCGCGCCCGATGAGCGCGACGATTTCGTAATGGCCGAGAGTGCGACCGATCATGCTTTGTCTCCGGGAGTGCCTCCCGAATGGATTCGGGAGGTCGTTGGCAAGATTCTAGACGGAGCCGTCCGGAAACGGCAACATCTGGATTGTCAGCGTCGGCGCTGAGCGTGGAGCAGGAACATCGGCCCGCTGTGGCGCAGCTCCTTTACTTCGAAGCCCGCTCGTTCGCACAACGCCGTGATGTCCGCCTCCGAGAAAAATCGGACCGGACAATGACGCGCGCGCAGCCACAGGGTGCGAAACGGCGCGCGAAATGCGTCGCGGGCGGGAAATGATGCGACAAGACCGTCGCGCACAATTGCCCCCAGCGCATCCATGACCGGTTGCGCGTCGATGACGTAGTCCCAGAAACCGGTGGCGACGGCGTGATCAAAGGAGCGCTCCCGGCCCATTCCGATCACATCGACGCGTTCGAACGTGCAGTGATCGGCGACCCGGCGCTCGCTGGCGAGCTCGCGAGCCATCTCGAGCATCCGGCCCGAGACATCGATTCCAACCACGTTGGCTCCGCGCTCGGCGAACGCCACCGAGCCCCGCCCCGACCCGCACCCCACGTCGAGCACGCTGCGCCCCTTGAGCGGTGAGAGAACCGCGAGGCAGTAATCGAGCCGTTCGTGCAGGCTCCGGCGTGTGAGACGGTCCCACACGCGCGAGGGCAGCGGCTTCTTGCCCGAGTAGATGGCGTCAAACCCCTCCGCGACGCGATCGAAGTATTTCTCCAGGAGCTCGAGATCGTTCATGGCAGTGTTATCCCGGACACGGGGCCGAATTTCAGCATGCCCAACATCGCGCGCAGGCGCGATGCGGTCTGATCCAGGCCATAATAATGTCGCCAGCGCAGTGCGGGTGACAGGCGGACGCGCGGATGCCCCGGGTCGACTTCCCACGGGTGCAGGTAGAACACCACCGGCAGGCCTTCGCGGTTGACCGCGCGGTAAGCGCGGCGCAGAAACGAAAACGGCAGCATGCGAAAATACACACCGCCGCCGACAGGCATGTTCATCCCGCCGAGGCGCAGCGTGGAAGGCGGAACTTCGACGATGCCATTGGCCTCGCGGTAGGGCTCACGGCGCGCATCGGGAATGCCGTACCGGTGATTGTGCACCGGGAAGACGCTGGAATCGAAACGCAAACCGAGTGCTGCCAGCACGTCGAGTGCCCAGCGCGATTCGCGCACGATGGAGAAAAACGGCGCGCGGTATGCCACCACCGGCTGGCTCACGGCCGCGCGCAGGGAAGCCAGCGAGCGCGCGACGTCGCGTTCGAATTCCTCGCGCGACTGACGATAGACAAGCTGGTGATGATAACCGTGCGTGGCCACTTCGTGCCCGCGCTGTGCGATTTCCTGGACCAGTTCGGGGTGGATGTCCGCCACATCGCCGAGGACGAAGAAAGTCGCGCGCGCGCCGGCTGCGTCCACGATGTCCAGGATGCGCCGCGTCGAATCGACGATGCGATCCTCGCACGAACGCCACTCCCGGATCGGTACCAGCCCGTGGTACCAGTCCTCCACGTCGATGGTGAGGATGTTGGTGATCATCGTCGCGTGTCCCAGCGCATTAAAAGGCGTCCGGTCGCCGTCAATGCGAGCGCGACGGCGAGCGTCACCGTGATCGCCATGCGGTCGGGAATCCGGGGCACGAACCATGCGATCACGCACAGCACCACCGCCACGCTCCAGGCCACCACGTCGATGGTGATCCGCGACAGGCCGCGGGCCTGCAAGCGCAGTGAAAAATGGTGCGGGCTTCCGCGCCACCACGGAATACCTGTTCGCCTGCGGGAGTAAACCAGGAGGACCACCTCGAGCAGCACCACGCCGCACGCGATGGCGGCCGCGGCGGCGTGCTTCCACGATACGCTCGCATCGGCGGGCGTGTGCGGCAGAAGGCCGGCCCCGACGATGAAGCCCAGCAGGTGACTTCCGCCGTCGCCGAGAAAGATGGATGCGGGCGGCCGGTTGAAGACCAGAAAGCCGAGCACCGCGCCGATCGTGACAAGCATCACCCACGACATCGGTGCCCGTGCGCCCGCGAACGCGAGCATGATCACGGCGAGCCCTCCGACCAATCCATCGCACACGTCGGTCACATTGAATGCGTTCACGAGCAGCACGAACCACGCGATCGAAATCGCGATATCGACGGGCTCGACTCCGGTGAGGTGCCAGCGCAGACCGAGCGCCACGGCGCTGATCGCGGCGACACTCTGCAGTGCGATTTTCGCCACGGCGTGAAGCGGGCGGATGTCGTCGATGACGCCCAGGATGAGAAAGAGGGACGCAGGGATCCACACGCGCGGCGCAATGAGTGCCAGCCCTTCACCGTCCGCATACTGGCCGGCGATTGTCACCAGCAGAACGGTGAGCGCGATGGCGATACCGCCCGTCGAGGCGACGGGTTCGCGATGCTGCGGAACGATGGCGCCGGGATGCGCTACCAGGCCGAGTCGGCGCGACGCGTTGCGAACCAACCAGGTAATCACGAGCCCGGCAACCAGGGAGACGAGCAGCCAGGCCATCGCGTTCATGCCGGCACCCGCCGCTCACGCGCATCCGGTTCCTGCAGCGACGCCGCCAGATTGAAGCCGTCGCGGATCACCTGTGCCATCGAGGAATACTCCCAGCGTCCGTAGCGTCCGAGCGGGTGGACACCGCGCGAGCGCAGATGCTCGACGGCCCGTTCGACCACTGACTGACACTCCAGTGTGAACACGACATACGCCGTATCCACGACCTTCATGTCGATCCCGGCGATTTCGCATCCGGGCGGGATGGCGCCCACGCGGTCAAGATCGTCGCGGATGGTAGTGATGACGCGCGCCAGGTCGGGCATCGGCCATTCCGCGGGCTCCACGATTTCTGCCATCAGGGCCCAGCCGCCACGCGGAGCCGAGTCGGGATCGAACTCGTGCAGATGAATGAGACGTGTGAAGACGAGCGATTCATCGGCGTAGTAGCGCCAGAAACCGCGTCCGTGCGGACGCGGTCCGCGCACGCGGATCATGGCGTTGAGCACTCGATTGCAAAGGAGCCGCGAGCAGGCGTCGCGCAGGTCCGCGGGGACGCCCTCGGTGATCGACATCAGCACCGGCAGGGGAAGGGTCGCGATGCAGGCGTCATCGTAGCGGAGCTCGTGGTCGCGTCCGTGGTGTGTCACCACCACCCGGCGCGCCTCGGGATCGACCGTGCGCACGTGGTGTTCGAGGCGGAGGTCGGACACCTCGCCGGCCAGCGCCCGGGACAGAACTTCCATGCCGCGCACACCGTCTCCACGCGGGCGCGGGTACCATGCGTTGGCGTTGTATGCGAGTGCCCGGTGTTCGTGGTCGATGGCGCCTCGAATCGCCGCATCCAGGTCGGGCCGCGCAATGTTCCACTGAAACCCGCTGGGCGCCAGCGTATCGAGCGGGCGTTTCCACTGCTTGCGGTTGTAGGGGAAAAAGAAGAGGTCGCACAGCTCACGCCCGAAGGCGCGCAGCAGCATCTCCTGGTAGTTGGCGGGGCGCGCCGGGTTGTTATCGTGCGCAGCGCGCACCAGGCCGCCCAGGCACTTCGCGTTGGTGCCGGTGTCCAGGCCCGCCAGGTGGAGCTGGATCGGATAGCGCGCCACGCCGTGTGCGGTCTCGACGAATGCCTCGATATCAAGGGGGACGAGATCGTGATCGATCAGGCCGCGGATGCGCTTCGCGATCGAACTGTCCTGAAAGTGGAGCAGGTGAAGGACGTGGTCGAACCAGTAACCATCGATGCAGTCGGTCCGGACCAGGCCTCCCGGACGCGAGTCGCGTTCGAGCGTGATGGCAGACTCGCCAAGGTCGGCCGCCGCGGCCAAACCGGCGACGCCGCCACCCACAATGATGAACGGTGCGTGATCCCTCATGACCCGATGTGCGGGCGGCTACGGATAGACAGCCGGTGTCCTTCCACGGGTTCGGGGCGGTGGTACACGGCAAATTGACCGCGAGGCAGGGGGCAACGCGGGCGCTTACATCAATCTAACACCCCGGCGGAATCGCCTGACAGCGCAAAAAAACATCTGTTCAGGGGGCTGCTTCCCATATGTCGTGGGCCGGCCAGGGAGTCCCGGTGGGCTCGTGCCCGCGGGTCTCGCCCGGCCGAAGCCGCACCCCGGGGCGTCCCGACCCGCCCTTCCGCAAATCGGTATCTCCCTACCT
>DATEHD010000469.1:0-3415 GCA_035279765.1 Candidatus Krumholzibacteriia bacterium
TTTTCCGCGTAGAGATACTTCTCCGAATCCTTCAAGAGCGCGATTTCGCCCTCGAGCGCGGCGCCGAAGGCGTGAAATTCCTGCCCGACAGTCATGGGCACAGCGTCCTGCAACTCGGTGCGTCCCATCTTGACCACGTTCAGGTACTCGTTGCCCTTCTTGTGGAAGGAGTCCGCCAGCTGCTGGAGCTCGGCGACGAGTTTGTCGTTGCGCATGATGAGCGCGACCTTGATCGCGGTCGGGTACGAGTCATTGGTCGACTGCGACATGTTGAGGTCATCGTGCGGCTCGAGGTACTGGTACTCACCCTTCTTGTGCCCGCCCATCTCGAGCCCGATGTTGGCGAGCACTTCGTTCGCGTTCATGTTTGTCGAGGTGCCGGCGCCGCCCTGGTACCAATCGACCACGAACTGGTCGTGATACTTGCCGTCGCGCACGGCCTGGCACGCCTTCTCGATCATGGCCAGGCGCTCGGGCTTCATGGCACCCACCTGCGTGTTGGCGCGCGCTGCCGCCAGTTTCACGATGGCCCACGCTTCCACGTAGCCGGGGTAGTGACTGATCGACACGCCGGAGAGCTGGAAATTCTCCATGCCGCGCATGGTCTGAATTCCATAGTACGCGTCGGCGGGAACCTGCTTGTCGCCGAGCAGGTCGTGCTCCGTGCGGGTGGCGGGCGCTTTCGCCTGCGTCTTGGGTTGAGCCTTGGTCTGGCTCTTGGGCGGGGCAGCGTTGCTACTTTGGGTGAGGACAGCCATCGCTGTGAACACGGCGACTGTCATCACAAGATACTGTGCGAATCTTCGCTTCATATGAACACCCCTCTTGTTCTTGTCTTCAGTTTCCTACTTCACGCTCGCCTTTTCCCACGCGCGCACACGCTTGCGACCTTCGTCAAACAGGCGGACGTAGTTTCCGATGCGAACCTTCTGGCTGGCCTCCGGCGTGAGCAGCGCCCACATCGGGTTGTACATGTCGAACACCGCGTAATACTTCTCCGGTGACGACGGGGCGACGGTGTCGCTCCCGAACAGGAAGCGATCCGGATAACGATTGAGCGAATCGGCAACCCGCTTCGTGGTTTCCGGCGTCGCCACCACATATTTCGCCACTTCATCCCACGAGATGTCGAAGTACACGTGGTTGAAGGCGGGGTCCGACACGATCGATTCGATCATGCCGATGTGGTTGCCGATCGGGCGCACGACGCGTCCCACACCCGTGTGCGCCCAGATGATAGTCGTTTTGGGGTGACGGCGGAGCAGGTCTTTCATCTGGTCCAGGAACACGGGCTCACTGCCCTGCGCCGCCATGGGGCGGTCGACGTCACTATGGAGAATGACGACGAGTCCGACCTCGGCCGCGAAGTCGAGAATGCGATCGAGCGCCTTGTCGTTGAGGGTCGCCGCGCCCCCCGCCACCTTGGACGATACGAACTCCTTGTGAATGGTGAACTCGCCGATGCCGCTGAACACGCCGGGAAACGTCTTCAAGACCCGCTTGATGTGGTCCGCCGCGTACATGTCGGTGGGATTGAATCCCGTGATCATGGGGTCGAAGCGCGCCTGGTCGGCTTTCGAGAGCGAACGGTACTGCATCGCAATGTACGCGTCGGTGAACGAGTAGTAATACAGCGGCGCGTCGGTATCGAGGTAGTACGTGGGCGCGTCGTCGCCGGAGTTCAGGTACGACCACTGTTGCTGCAGCGGAATCCCGAAGAGCGTCGAGCGCTGCACGCGATTGCCCATGATCTTCAGGAACTGCTGCGGCGTGATGCCTTCCTGGATGTAGTTGGTCAGATGAAAGTGCGAGTCACAGAACGTGTCTGTTCGCGGAGCCGGATGAGCAGGCGACTTTGCAAAGCTGTTGGTTCCGGCGAGTACGACCAGCAACCCTGACAGGAGAACCCCGCGGATTTTCATGACTCCCCCTTTAGAAGTTAACTTCGAGATTGGAATGGAACAGAAGACCGTTGCCGCCCACCACGTAGGGCAGGCTCAATGCGCCGACAGGCGAATGATCGAGCCACATGAACTCGTTATTCCAGCGCACCGACTTGTTGCGCCACGGATACCAGTTGCCGCCGAGACGTGCGTCCGACGGGTCGCCGTACTCACCAAAGATCTTCGAGCCCGATACGTAAAGCTGCATGGTCTCCGGCTTCACCATGACCGACGCCTGCAGCTGAAAGCCGTCGTCCTTGAGCTCGTCGAAAGCCAGCTGGGCGACGTTGTCACCGCGAATGCCGTTGACCCAGCGGTGATAGTACTCGCCCTCGAGTGCGAAGCCGCGATACTTCACGCCCGCATCCAGGGAAAACATGTGGTAGACGACGTCGATGATGTTGATGCCGGGGCCGAACAGGCCGGGCGTGAAGACGATGTTGCCGTCCGAGATGCGGATCTGCGAGTTCTCCGGTGCGTCTTCTCCGGGCTGATTTTGGCGGTTTTCCGTGCTGTATGTGAAGTGAGCGCCGACGCGCGCGACGGCATTCTCGTGGTGCTCGTAGTCGCCGAACCCCTTGCCGTAGTCGCCCATCGGCATCCAGGCGAGCTCACCCGACCATGTGTCCAGCTTGTTATCGAGCTGGCCGGCATCGACGCCGAGCTGACTTAGATTGTCGCCCAGCATGAGCTGGTACGAAAGATTGCCGCGCAGCGCGCCTTCGATCCAAATGCCGCTGGTGTAGGAGGGACGGAAGTACTCGTCGGCGATCAGCCGCTCATCGACGCCGAGCCAGTTGGGAAAGTTGCCGCATGTGCTGCGCACCCCGGGCAGTGAGGAGATGCCCCCGGCGAGTGTAATGTACTTGCTGAAGACGTAGCGCAAGTTGCCCGCCACCACCACCTGGGCCGACAGCCCCTGGCTGGTGTTGGCGCTCCACACATATGTCAGGTAGCGAAACTTCGGATCCAGAAACCAACCGTACCAGTAGAGCGTCACCTTGTTGAATTGGAGGTCCTGGCGCTGGTCAACGAACTTCTCGGTGCCGAAGCTGTCGTGGTAGCTGCCGTCGAGGGGCTTCTGATTGAGATATCGCACGTAGGTGAATACGCGAAAATTGATCGCGCCACTCTCTCCATCGTAGAGCTTGAAGCCGCTGCCCGGCGTATGGTTCTGAACCGGACTCGTTTGGGCGCGTATCCACATGGGACACGCGCACAGACAGATGACGACGAGCGATGCGAGCCTCTTCATGGGGGCGTCTGTTCCTAGAACAAGATGTCCGCGCCCAGCGACATGGTGGTTCCGGTTTGTCCCGCCGTGTAGTAACCGAAACTCGACCCCGTCGGACTTTTTTCGATGTGGATCAAGTGAAGGTTAAAACGCAGGTTGCGATTGTGATACGGGTAGAAGCTGGCGCCTCCTGCGAGCTCCCACGGATGGCGCTCGAACTGGTCGAAGACGTAACCCG
>DATEHD010000470.1:0-6213 GCA_035279765.1 Candidatus Krumholzibacteriia bacterium
GGCGTCGCACACGCCAGCGCCCAGGCGAACACCAGATCGCCGACGATCGGCACCTGGACGATCATCCGCACCACCGCCAACACGACCGCGACCGCCGCGATCAACATCACCGAGTAAACGTACTCGTGCTCCATGCGCACAATCGTGCGCACCAGCCGTCGCGGGTCGAGCGTCTTCGTCACCGGTCCCGTGAATCCGCCGATGGAAACCATCGCGGCGGGCAGGTACAACAAGCCGAGAATCGATCCCACCACCAGCAGGACCGGACTCTGCGTCAAGTACTGCCACAGCGAAGTCACTTCGCCGTGCTTCAACACCGATTCCAGTTTGGCCGCGCCGAAAACAATCAGGAGCCACTGTGCGACTACCGCGCCCATCAGCAGCGACGGTCGCAGGAGCTTCTTCCACGGATCATTGAAGGAGCGATTCCAATCCGGAAGCTTCACGCCGCCGCGAGCCGTGTACTCCATCACCTGGAATGCCCACAAGAATGCGATCGCGCCCGAGATCACCCAACCACCGGGCAGGAACGAAAGTCCGCCGAATGCGAGCGTCAGCACCATCACATACAGCGGTCCGCGCCCGAACGGAATGCGCACGAGGTCGAGGATGTCCTCCCACACCGGCGCGGGTCGATCCAGGTAACGAATCTTTTTCTGCTCGCCCTTGTTGAAGCGTCGGTGTACTTCGGCCGCGGCGCGGGCGTGGTAGGGATAGCGGTGCAACACCGTCTGAAAATGCGCGCGCGCTTCCTCGCGACGGCCGAGCTCGTCGGCCAGGATGCCGGCGTCGAGCTGCGCTTCGAGCAGATCGGGCTCGGTCTCGATGCGCTCGAGCGCCTCCTTGTACTCCTGCTCGATGCGGGCACGCGCCTCGGCTTCTTCAGAGCCGGGTGCATCCGTCGCATCCTGCTTGAGTCCCGACGAAAGGCGCGTCTCCTCGATAGTGGCCCAGCGTTCCTCATCGGGGAGAAAAATGCGCGCGCGTGGCGTGAGCTTTCCGGAACGGCACAGCTGTTCCACATCGCTCCACGTCCACTGCTCCTCGCGCGTCGAGCCTTCGCGCAGGACGAAATAAAGGGTTTCTGACGACACCGACATGATTCCTCCCCGGGATTGAGGGAGGTGTGCACGCCACGTGCCAAAATGCCGGGTGTCGTAAATGAGAAGGCCCGCCGGCCCAAAAGGCCGGCGGGTCTCCGGGAGCGAACGGGGGGCGAAATTTTCCTAGCTAGCGACAGTCGCGCGGCGACGCAGCACGGTGTAACCGCCCAGCATCGCGAGGCCCGTCGCGAGGAGCATCCACGTCGACGGCTCGGGAGCCGCGTGCGGATCATCGCGATGATTCTCGCGGTTGCTGTCCTGGTGACGCGTGTGCGTCGAGCCATCCATGGAGCCAATGGCAATGCGACCGGATTCGTGCGAATCACCCGGCACGAACAGGTCGCCCGGCTTGCCGAAGCTCATGGGCTTGCCACCGTCGCCTTCCTTCTGCAGCACGTACGCGCCTTCGCCAATGGCGGGGGCCTGCGCCGAAAGCGCGCCGTTGGCGACGGACGCGCTGTTCATCTCGCGCATCGTGGTGTTGAGCTCGTCCTGGACGGTGGTGACGCGGAGATAATCAGCGTTGGAGGATTTACCCATGGGCTGACCGGTCGCCGAAAGAATGGACGCCGATGCTGGAACCGCCAGCAGAAGCGGAAGCATGACTGCAGCAAGAGCACTAACCGGTCTCATCGATGTCCTTTCGACCTTGCCTGTCGGCACGGGTGCGATCTTCCCGATCGTGGCTATTGCAGGAGGAGTGCCGAACCTGCCCGGCCGACGGGTTTCCCCGCTTTAGTAAGTTATTTTTTTGCAGCAGCTTAACTCACCGTAAGGAAAACGCTATAGCGTATTCCAAGCACCATATCGCAAACCCGGCAAGTCTTGCGCGGCGCGACCCAAAGCCCACCTTCGGACCGGCGTGGCTGCGAGACTTTTCCCGGTTGGACGAAAAGAAAAAGCCGGGCGAACGATTGCGTCGTCCGCCCGGCTTTTCGGGTTCTGCGCTGCCTTGGCGCAGGCTACATCTTGATGCTCTTGAGCTCGATGTTGAGGCCCTGGGCGGGGACCTCCTGCTTCACGAGCAGGTGAGGCATATCCTTGCGGACGTACATCATCTGCTCGCCGTCGCCGCTCGTCACCTTGACCTTGTACGTCGAGAAGTTTCCGGCCGCAACCGTGAGGTCCTGCTCGCCGACCACTTCGATGGTCAGGTTCTCGAGGCTTCCCGACTGCGCGTCGATCACGGGGAACTTGTATGTCTTCCCGTTCTCGAGCTTCAGCGTGCTGATCAGCACGTCGACGGAGCTCTTCAGGATGGCGCCCTTCACGAGCGGGACGTTGACTTCCTTGTCGCCGTCCTTGCCACCCTTGATCTGGCCTTTCGCGACGCCGCCGGCGAAGGCGACATCGGCGGACGCCTGCTGCGGGCCCGCCGCCATCTGGAACTTGTAGGCCATCGGCTCGAACTCGGTGCCGAACGACATCGACTCGTTCAACTGGATCATGCCCGTGATGTTTGACGAGCTGTCAAACTGGTTGCCCTTCTTCTGCAGCGTCACGTTCATGTCGCCCAGGTTCATTTCCTGGTACTTCACCGAGTACGTCGCGGTGGTGTTCTTGAGCGCCGAGGTGTCGTAGTCGAAGTCCGTGCCCTGCACAGACATGTCGTCCAGCGACGTCGGGTTGCCGTCGATGTCATACAGCGCGACCGACGCGATCGGATCCAGCTTGGACTTGATAGCACCCGCGTCGCCGACGGCGACAATTGCCATCTGGTCGGGCTGCAGGTGCTTCTTCATCGCCGTCGCCACATCCGCCTTGGTGACCATCGAGATCTGCTTGCGATAGTTCTCGAGGTACGTCTTGTCCAGACCCAGCAGCTTGACCTGTCCGATCTGGGCGGCGATCTGCGCGGGCGTCTCGATCGTGGTCGGGAAATTGCCGACGAGATAGGACTTCGCGCCGTCGAGCTCCGCGTCGGTAACCGGCTCGTTCGTGATGCGCTTGATATTGGCAAGCATCGCGACGAGCGTGCTGTCGGTCACATCGGTGCGGCAGTTCGCATCCGCGGAAAACACGCCGCGGTCTTTCTCCTTGGTGAACGCCGAGTACGCGCCGTAGGTCCAGCCGTGCTTCTCGCGCACGTCCATGAACAGACGGCCGTTGGGGCCGCCGCCGAGAATGCGGTTGCCCACCGCCACGGCCGGCCAGTCCGGATCCGTCGGCTTCATGCCCAGCTCACCGATGATGAGGTTGGTCTGCACCGAGCCCGGACGGTGGTAGAGTGCGATGTTCTGCGCGGTGCGCTCCGGCGGCGCCGCATACTTCGCCACGTCGGGAGTTCCGCTCTGCCAGATGCCGAGGTACTTGTCGACGTCCTTCTTGACGTCGTTCTTCTTCACGTCACCCACGACAAAGAGCATCGCGTTGTTGGCGACATAGTTCTTCTTGTGGAAGGCGGCCACGTCGTCGCGCGTCACCGCTTCGACGCTTTCGGTCGTGGCGTGCATCGCGTAGGGATGCTTGCCATAGACGACCTCGTCGAAGTGGCGCCCGGCCATGGCGTCGGGGTCCGACTTCTCGAACTCGATGTTGGTCTTGGCGCGCTTCTGCTCTTCCTTGAACTCATCCTCGGGGAACGTGGGATGCAGGATGATGTCGGCGAGATACTGGTACGCCGTCGGAAGGTACTCGCTCAGCACCGAGATGGTGAGAATGGTCTCGTCCTTGTCGGCCGACGCGCTGAACGTGCCGCCGACGGATTCGATCCACGACGCGAGCTTCTTCGAGTCCTTGTCCGCCGTTCCCTTGTTGATGAGCGCCGCCGTGTAGTTGGCGAGCGACGCCTTGCCCTCGGGATCCAGCACGGAGCCCGCCTTGATGGCGAGCCAGAGTTCCGCGACCGGCTGCTCGTGATGCTCGACGACAACGACCTGCAGGCCGTTCTTCATCGCCATCTCGCTGTAGGCGGGAAATGCGAGCTTCTTCAACGGCCCCGGCGCCGGTGGCGCCTCCTTGGCCGGAACGGACGTCGCGGCGACCATCGCCATCAGCGCTGTCGCGAGCACGCCCGTGAGAATTCTGCGCTTCATGTTAAATCTTCCTCCTGGTTGACTTAGCTCTGACCCTTGGGCGGCTGCGCGACCACGACGGTGCGATTCGCGGCGGCGAGATACGTCTTGGCAACGCGCTGGATGTCTTCCGGCGTCACCGACATGAACGAGTCGAGATCGGTGTTGATCTCGGCCAGATCCTTGTGGAAGCGGATATAATGATGAATCTCTTCCGCCTTGTTCATGTCCGTCTCGCGCTGATTCACGAACGCCGAGCGCGTCTTCATCTTGGCGCGGTCGAGCTCTTCCTTGCTGACACCACTGGTGACGATCTTGGCGATCTCTTCGTCGATCAGCTTCTCGCACTGCTTGATGTCGACGCCGCCGTTGGCCGCCGCGATGACGCGGAGCTGGCCGGGACCGAGGCGCGCATCGACGAAGCCGAACACGGCCACGGCCGCTTCTTCGTCCTTCACCAGGCGCTGGTAGAGACGGCTGGTCTCGCCGTCGGTCAGAATCGTGCTCAGGAGCTCGATGGCGGGCGTGTCGGCGTGCATGTGACCCGGAATGAGATACGAGTCGAACACCGCGGCCACGTTCGCCTTGGGCGACGCCACTTCCTTGCGCTGCTCACCCTTGTTGAACTTCTCGTCCCAGGTCGGGAAGGTGCTCTTCTGTCCCGCGGGGATGCTGCCGAAATACTGCTGCACCAGCTTCATGGCCTCTTTGGGCTCGATGTCGCCCACGATCACGAGCACGGCGTTGGCCGGGCAGTAGTAGCGGTTGAAGAATTTCTGCACGTCTTCGACATGCGCGGCATCGAGGTCGTCCATGCTGCCGATAACGGTGTGGTCGTACGGCCAGCCGTCATAGCCGAGCGTGTCGGAAACCAGGAACGCTTCGCCGTAGGGCTGGTTGTCGATGCTCTGCCGGCGCTCTTCCTTCACGGTCGCGCGCTGGTTCTCGAACTTCTCCTTCGTGATGACGAGGGAGCGCATGCGGTCGGACTCGAGCCAGAGGCCCAGGTTCAACCGGTTCGACGGCAGCGTCTCGAAGTACTTGGTGTAATCCTCGGTGGTCTGGCCGTTCATCGAACCGCCCGCTTCGGACACGTACTTAAAGTGCTCACCCTTGTCGATGTTCTTCGAGCCCTCGAACATCATGTGTTCGAACATGTGCGCGAAGCCGCTGCGGCCCTTCTCTTCATTGGCGCTGCCCACGTGATACCACACGTTGACAGCAACGACCGGGACCGAGTGGTCCTCGGACAGAACCACGCGCAGTCCGTTGTCGAGCGTGTGCTCTTCATACGAGATCTGGCCTGCGCCGCCTGACCCCTTCTTTCCGTAGCCGGTGCCGGCAGACAGAGCTGCCAGAGCCACTACAGCAATAGATGACACGATAAGGCGCTTCATGCGTCCTCTACCTCCGATTGTCCTCAGGAAAAAATTCAAGCACGCGCCCGGGACCGTTTGGTTGTGGGAAGAGCGGGTTGGGGTGCGCTACTCAAAAGGCTGCACTGGTATACCCCAAAACGCCCCCTGTGGTCAATTGGACAGGGGGCGTTCCAGGTTGGTTGATGGACTCCTATGCCTTGTACGGACGCGGAAGGCCGTGGTTGCAAGAAATCCGTGCGGTGTTTGGGGGGACCGGTGCGACGGTCCACGGTTTGCAGAAGGGACCCCGGACGAACACACCGCGCCGGTTCGGGCGGAATTCACAGTACATCGGAGGAAACCCCATGCCACGCTTCGAAACCGTGCTGGTCTTGCTGCTTGCAATGCCGGCCTCATCTTTCGCGAACTCGGATCCGGTCCGTAACACCGTCGAGAGGCGGCAGGACCACCGCCAGCTCACCCTCGACAAGGCCTGGGCGGAGCGCGACGGGCGCGAGCTCCACGAGTTCGAAGCGATGACCGCGTCGCTTCGGGATGCGCTTCAGGACCGCATGGCGGCGCGCTACCGCGACGTGAACGAAAATATGCTGCGTGCCATGGACCGCGAGATCCAGCAGGCCGCGGTAAAAGCCGACCAGGCCGCGCACGAGGCGAGACTTTCGCGCCGGGAAGCGCGACGCAGCACCATGGAAGCGTCAGCGGGAGGCGACGGCAACA
>DATEHD010000471.1:0-3102 GCA_035279765.1 Candidatus Krumholzibacteriia bacterium
GAGCCGGGCGACGTGATCGCCACCGGCACTCCCGCCGGCGTCGGGATGTACCGCACACCGCCCGTGTTCCTGAAGCGCGGCGACAAGCTGGTGGCCACCATCGAGCGGCTGGGATCGCTCTCGTGCACGATCGGCTGAACGACGGCGGCGCCCCGGCGCGCCCGCGCCTCCTGGTCATCTCTCCGTGGGAGAATGTGTGGTCGCTCGCCGACGCGGGCGGTGTCAAAGCCGGCGTCTCCGACGACGACCGTTTCATCGACGGCTTCACGCGCGCGGGCTACGAACTGCACTTCCTGCGCCCGCAGGGTCCGCACGACGACCCGCGTGTCGTGACTCACACCTATCCCAATTTTTTCCGGAGCACTGCCGGTTACCCGACGGCGGCGCGGCGCCTTTTGTGGCCATCGCTCTTCAATATCAACGTGGTGCCGCGCGCGCTATCGCTCGCGCGCTCGCTCGCGCCGGTTGTGGTGATGGGACACTCGCACTATTCCACGCCGGCCACGTGGTGGTGCCGGCGCGTCACCGGAATTCCCAGCGTGGTGAAGCTCTTCGGCGTGATGGATCTCGTGCACACGGAATGGTCCGCCACGCGCTACTACGCCAAGAACATCGAGCAGCTCGCCGCGCTCAAGTATCCGCAGGACGCGTGGATCGTCCTCGACGACGGCACGCGCGGCGGCGACATTCTGCGCGCGCGTGGCCTCCCGAGCGAGCGCGTTCACTTTCTTCCCAACGGGATGGACCTGGAGTGGATGGATCGAAAAGAGGATCGGGCGCAAGCACGGGCAAGATTCAAATTGCCCCTCGATGCAAAGGTCGTCCTTTTCCTCGCGCGGCTGGTCGACTCGAAAAGGCCCCAGGACGCAATTGCGGCCTTCGCAAGAGTCGCGGGAATCAGCCCGGGTGCGCACCTCGTCGTCGCCGGGGACGGCCACCTGCGAGGGGCGTGTGAACGTGCCGTCAATGAGGCGGCCCTGTCGGGCCGCGTCAGTTTCGCCGGCGTGCTCCCGCACGACGACATTCCCGTGCTCATGGCAGCGTGCGACGTATTCGTCTCCACAAGCACGCTCACCAACCGCGCGCTTCCCACCTGCGAAGCCATGATGTGCGGGGTTCCTGTCGTGGTGTACGATACCGGCGACACCGCCACCGTGGTGCGGCACAACGAGAGTGGTCTGCTCGCGCACGATGGAGATGTGGACGCGCTCGCAAGGGGTATCGAACAACTATTTGCAGACGCTGAACTCCGCACCCGTCTCGCAGAAGGAGCGCGGGCTGTCGCCCGCGGGTTTTCCCCCTGGTCCAAACGCATCGCGATGGAGCTCGCCATCATCCAAGCGCTCGCCCAACGAAAACGGGCGACCGGATGAGATCCGGCCGCCCGTCGCGTTGATTCTTTCCGCGTAACTACTTCTCCGCCAGAAGCTGCTGCACAGCGCTCTCGAGCTGTTTTCCGCGCAGCGACTTGTAGCGAATCTTCCCCGCCTTGTCGACGAGGATGGTGGTCGGAATCGACTTGATGCCGTAGCGAACGGCCACGTCGTTGTTCCACCACTTGCCGTCGAAGTAGATCGGCCACGCAATCTGGTTCGCCTTGACGTACTGGTCGAGCCTGTCGCGCGACTGGTCGAGCGAAATGCCCACGATCTCGAATCCCTGCGGATGGAATTTCGAATACACGTCCTTCACGTTCGGCATCTCCGCGACGCAGGGCCCGCACCAGGTGGCCCAGAAATCAATCAGGAGCACCTTGCCTTTGTAGGCGGCGGGGGTAAGCGTCTTGCCGTCGGTGCTGGTGACATTGAACGCAACCGGCTCTCCACCCACCGCGAGCTTCTTCTCGGTGGCGAGACCGTCGAGGTTCGCCTGCGTCACCTGGGTCAGCTGCTGATTCACGTCGGAGAACTTGGCGAGGATGAGCTTGTACTCCGCCTCGGTGAGGTCGTACTTGCCCTGCGCCTTGTAGCATTCGGCCAGGTAGAAATGCGCGAAGCCCGCCTGCTCGTGGTCCTTCGCGGTTACCTTGGTGAGGTACTCGTTCAGGAACTTCGCCGAGAGGTCGTACTTCTGCATGCCGAAGTTGAGCGCGCCGAGCTGGAAGCCCGCGTCATTCGCCTCCGGCGAAGTTGGATACTTGGTCCGGAACGCCGTCAGCTTGCCTTCGATCTGGCTGTAGATGCGCATCTGGTCTTCCGGCGTGTTGCTGGCGACCACCTGCTTCGAGAGCTCCTCGATTTCCTTGGTGAGGTTTCCGTACACCTCGGTGGCATTGGCACCCGCCGGCAGCGTCGTCCCGCTTGCCACCGGCTTCGCGGCCGGCGTTGTTTTCTGTGTGCCCGCCGCGTGAGTGATACCCCCGGAGAGGCTCGCGCCCGCCACCAGCATGCCCATCGTCCACGCAAATAAAGTCCGCTTGTTCATTGATCTCCTCAGTCTCCGGGGGTTACATCGCCCGCGCAACCAGCTGAACACGCAGCTGCGGTTCCTGCGGATCATCGGTATTGATGATCATCTCGCCGGTTTCCGTCTGCTTGCTCTGCTTGCGCACGGGCGGAGTGAATGTGACCATGATCTTGTACTGCTGGTCGGCCTGCAGCGTCTCGAGCTTGGCCGTGAAGTTCGGATTGCTCGTCGACACATCCTTGATCTTGAGCTTGCCCGCCGAGCGCGTCACGGTGAGCGACTTGGTCGACGGCGCACCCGGGCCCTTGGCATCGGTGAATTTCACTTCGCCGTAGTTCAGCACGCTCGGGCTCATGAGAATCGAGCTCTTCGTCATCACGTGCACCTGCAGCGTCGTGTCCGGCGACTTCTTGCTGGTGGTGTGAATGATCAGGCTCCCGTACGTCGACATGATGGGGAGCTGCGGGTTCTTCGTCACCTTGACCGTGTACTCGCCCTTCTTGCTTCCGGGACCGAACGAATACTTGATCTTGTCGTCGATGTTCGACGTGACGCCCGTCACCTTGAAGTCGATATCCTTCTCGTTGGACGAGATGGTGAGCTCCTTCTCGATGTCCTCACCCGGACGGCCGTGCAGGTAGACAGTGCCGTCGGGCACAACATTAACGAACGGAATCTCCTTGCCGGAAATGGAGA
>DATEHD010000472.1:0-5844 GCA_035279765.1 Candidatus Krumholzibacteriia bacterium
CATGAAGTGCTCGACCGAGCGCGTCGCCACTCCCGTGCACACGAGCAGCACGCCGCGCGCCAGGGGATCCAGCGTGCCTGCGTGCCCCACGCGGCGAAGCCCCGTGACGCGACGCATGGCCGCCACAATGTCAAATGACGACGGGCCGACGGCCTTGTCGATCACGTAGACCCGGTTGTCGAAGCGGTTGCTCACAGATCTTCCTCTGTATCGGAATCGTCGTCGTCATCCGCAACCGGCCGCGGCTTGGATTCGCCGGTGGTCGACGGAGTTCCCGTCTCGCGCAGCACTTCGTTGATGCGGAAGGCGCGGTCGAGCGAATCGTCGTAGTGCCAGCGCAGCTCCGGTGCGTGCTGCACGTCGATGGCATTGGCAATCGCGTGGCGCATGAATCCGCTGGCGCCCTTCAGGATCTTGAGCGTCATGTCGCGCTGTTCCTGGTCGCCCAGCACGCTGAAATGGATCTGTGCCGTGGCCAGGTCGCGCGCCGTCTTCACGTATGTGACCGTCACCAGCCCGAGGCGCGGGTCCTTGATGTCATTGAGCACGATCTCGGAGAGAACCTCTTTGATCGTTTCGTTGATTCTTTCAATTCGATATTTGGACATAGGGTACACGCGCGACAGCGCGCGCTTTCTCAGCGAAATTCCTCCAACGCATCGGCGACTGTGACCCGGGGATCCCCTTCAATGAATCGCCGAATGCTTCCGCACGTCTCATCGACAGTCTTGTGATCTGATCCGACGATCGCTATCGCGATCGTACTCCGCTGCCATTTGTCCTGGTGATCCACTTCGGCCACCGAGGCATTGAACCGTCCGCGCAGCCGCGCCTTGAGGCTCGACAGCACGAACCGCTTTTCTTTCAGGGATTGGCAGCCGGGAATGAGCAGGTCGACCGTCAGTAGCTTTACGAACATCGCGGTTCACGGCAGCCGCGCGGCGCGTGAACACCGCGCTGGCCGGCTAGAAGACGCGCGCTTTTTCTTCGACGACGTACGCTTCGATGACGTCGTGCTCGATGAGGTTGTTGAATCCCTGGAGCCCGATACCGCACTCGAAATTCGTGTTCACCTCGCGCACGTCGTCCTGGAAGCGTTTGAGCGATGAAATCTTGCCGTTGAAAATGACTTCCTCGTTGCGCAACACGCGAATGTTGGCGCTGCGCACGATCTGTCCGTCGGTCACCATGGAGCCGGCGATGGTGCCCAGCTTGCCCACGTGGAAGAGCTTGCGCACCTCGGCGCGGCCGAGCACACGCTCCACGAATACCGGCTTGAGCATGCCCTTCATGGCCTTGTCGATATCGTCGATCACCTCGTAGATGATCTGGTAGCTGCGCACGTCGATGCCCTTGAGCTTGATGATGTCCTTCGCCTTCGGGCTCACCTTGGTGTTGAAGGCGATGATGACGGCGCCCGTGTTCAAGGCGAGCAGCGCGTCGGATTCGGACACGACGCCGACGCCCGCGTGCATGACGTTGACCTTCACGTTCTCCACCTGCATCGGGGAGAGCGAATCACGCAGCGCTTCCACCGAGCCGTTGGTGTCGCACTTGAGAATCAGGTTGAGCTCTTTGACCTCGCCGGTCTGCATCTGCTCGTAGAGCTGCTCCAGCGTCATGGCCTTGATGGGCTCGAGCTCCTTGGTGCGCGTCGCTTCCTGGCGCTTCATGGCAATCTCGCGCGCTTCGCGCTCGTTCTTCACCGCGATCAGCGAATCGCCCGGCTCGGGCATTCCGTCCAGGCCCAGTACCACGACCGGCGTAGACGGGCCGGCGGAACGCACGGCCTTGCCGTTGTAATCGAAAAGCGAGCGAACCTTGCCGTACTCGTTGCCGACCACGAACACATCGCCGATGTTGAGCGTGCCCTGCTGGATCAGCACCGTGACCAGAATGCCGCGGCCTTCTTCTTTTTTCGTTTCGACCACGATGCCCTGCGCGCGCGAGGTCGGGTCGGCCTTGAGCTCCATGAGCTCGGCCTGCAGCAGAATCATCTCGAGCAGCTTGTCGATGCCTTTGCCCGTCTTGGCGGAGACTTCGACGCCGACGACGTCGCCGCCGTAGTCCTCGAGCAGCACGCTCTGCTGTGCCAGCTGCTGGCGAACCGCGGCCTGGTTGGCCGTCGGCATATCCGATTTGTTGATGGCGACGATCATCGGCACTTTGGCGGCGCGTGTGTGATTGATGGCTTCGATCGTCTGCGGCATGACGCCGTCGTCGGCGGCCACCACAACCACGACGATGTCGGTAATGCGCGCGCCGCGCGAGCGCATGGCCGTGAAGGCTTCGTGGCCCGGCGTATCGATGAAGGTGATCTTGCCGCCGCCCGGGACCGTCGCCTCGTACGCACCAACGGCCTGTGTGATGCCGCCCGCTTCGCCCGCGGCCACGTTGGCCTTGCGGATGTAGTCCAGGATCGACGTCTTGCCGTGGTCGACGTGGCCCATGATGGTGACGACCGGCGCGCGCGGAGCCAGCCTGGAGACATCCACCTGCGCGTCGATCTTGAGCTGCGTTTCGCCGTATGACGCTTCCACGTCGACGCGGCGGCCGAAGTCTTCGGCGATAAGCTCGATCACATCTTTTTCGAGCGCCGTGTTGCCTTCCGCCTTCACGTCGAGACCGGTCAGACGCGAGAGCAACTCGTCGAGTGAAACACCGAGGGCGTCGGCGAGCACCGCCGGGGTCGCGCCTTCCTGGACGCGCACGGGCGGAAGCGCCTTGATCTCGGCCGGCTGCGGCTTGCGCCGCTTGGTCTTGCGCGTCGTCTCCAGCTTGGCCAGCGTCCGGCGCACACTCTCGCGCACCTGTTCGGCGTCGCTTGTCTTCGGGTGCATGGCGGCGTAGCGACGCGCTTCATCGGCGGCGGTCCATTCTTCCGGCTCGTTGCCGGTATCCGGCTCGACCGCGATGATCGGCTCCATCGGACCCGCTTCGAGCTCGTCGAGCGGATTGGGCGTGCGCGGCTTCGGCGGCTTGGGAGCCTTCTGCTCCTTGTGCTCGGGCTCGGGTTTGCGCGCATCCTTCTTTGACTCGGCCTTCTTGTCGGTCTTCGGTTCCGGCCTGGCCTCTACTTTCGGCGCCGCAACCCGCGCGTCTTTCTTCTCGCTCCTGGGCGGTGTGTGATCCACCACCGGTTCAGGCTTCGGCGCTTCAACGACGGGCGCGGGCTTGTTCGCCTTGGCCAGCTTCACCTTCGGCTTATCGGCCACCGGCTCCGGAGCCGGTTCCGGCTCGGCCGCCTTGGCCTTGCGCAGCTTCACCTTCGCCTTGGCAGGATCCGTCGCGACCGCCCTGGCGGCTTTCGCCGCAGCCGTGGTCTTCTTCGCCGTTTTCTTTGTCGGCGTGTTGGACCACGTCTTCAGGTGCTTGTCGAGCACCGTGAGCATGTCGGCCGAGACGTTGCTGTTGTCGCTGGCCACCTTGTGGCCGTGCTTTTCCAGCAGCTCGAGCAGGTCTTCGCTCGTGACGTTGTACTTCTTGGCGAGTTCGTGAATGCGCATCTATTCGTTCGCGTCCTTGTCCTTGTTCTCTTCGGCGCTCGTATCGGCGTTCGTCGACTCCGCCGCGGGCGTCTCATCGGGACTGGCTTCCACCGGCGCTTCCGTTGTGACGGACTCGGCGGCGGCCTCGGCTTCCACTTCGGCCGGATCACGGAAGAGCATGGCCTCGGTGAGCTTGGGCTTCTTCTCTTCCTTCGGCTCTTCTACATCGGCTTCGAGCATGCTCTCGTCGAAGAGCGGCTTGGCCGACTTCTTGGCCTGCTCGCGCTCCTCGTTTTCCTTCTTGATGAGCTCCTCGAGCGCGGACTCGAGCTCCTTCACGGTGCCCTGTGCGGTCTCGAGCAGCTTCTCCACCGTGCGCTCGCCGAAGCCGGGAATCTCCATGAGCTTCTCGACAGGCGTGCGCATGAGCTTCTGCACCGTGTTGATGCCGGATTCGCGCAGGCGCTCCGCCATCTTGTCGGAAACGCCGACCATTTCTTCGATCGGCATGAGCAGATGCTCCTGCAGACGCTGGCGCTGCTCGAGCTCGCGGTTCGACACCAGCTCGATCTGCCAGCCCGCCAGACGCGAGGCGAGGCGCACGTTCTGGCCTTCCTTGCCGATGGCAAGCGAGAGCTGGTCCTCGTCGACCACGACGAGCACCGAGTGCATCTCGATGTCGGGACGAACCTGCGAAATCTTCGCGGGCGAAAGCGCGCGCGAGATGAACGTGGAGACGTCGTCGCTCCACGGCACGATGTCGATGCGCTCGCCCGAGAGCTCGTTGACGACGGCCTGCACGCGCGAGCCCTTCATGCCCACGCAGGCGCCGACGGCGTCAACACGGTCGTCGCGCGAGTACACGGCGATCTTGGAGCGGCCACCCGCCTCGCGGGCGATGCTCTTGATCTCGATCATGCCTTCGTAGATTTCCGGCACTTCCTGCACGAAGAGCGCCTTCAGAAACTCGGGGCTCGTGCGCGAGAGTGTGATCATCGGGCCTTTCGCTTCCTTGTCGACTTTCATGACGACGGCGCGAATGGACGAGCCCTGCTGGTAGCGCTCGCGGCGGATCTGGTCCTTCTTGGGCATGAACGCCTCGGCGTTGCCCAGATTGACCAGGATGCCCGTGCGATCGATCTGCTGCACCGAACCCGACACGATTTCGCCGGCCCGGTTCTGGTATTCGTCGAACACGCGGTCGCGCTCGAACTCGCGGATCTTCTGCATCAGGATCTGCTTGGTGATCTGAATGGCGTTGCGGCCGAACTCCTCGAAGGGAACGTTGATCTCGATCACGTCGCCGGCTTCGGCGCCCTCGGCGTAGTCCTGCGCCTGTTCGACCGAGATCTGGACGCTGTCGTCCTCGACCGTGTCGACGACATGCTTCACCAGGAACAGCTCGATCGAGCCGTGGCCGTCGTCTTCGATTTTCACTTCGGCGTTGGGTCCGTGCTTGCGGCGAACGGCCGACGCGAAGCCCTGGGTCAGCGTGTCCATGAGGACTTCGCGATCCAGACGCCGCTCACGAATGAGCTGGTTGAATGCTTCAGCAAAATGGATGCTCATGATTGGTTGTCACCTCTGCGCCAAGCCGGAGGGCGCCGGTCCTTGTCTCTCTTTTTGTCGATCTTGTAATCCTGGTTGATCAGGTTGGCGCGGACCACTTCGCGCAAGGCCACCACCACTTCCCCGCCGTCCGTTTCGAGGGTGAGATCTCCATTTATACAGGAGCGTATCTTGCCTGTATATGTGATTTTCCCCGCCTCACCGCGCTCAACCGCCACACGTACGTCCTGTCCCACAAAGCGTTGATAGTGTTCTTCCGTCACCAGCGGCCGGTTGTTGCCGGGTGATGAAACCTCGAGCAGATACCGGCCCGGAAACGGATCTTCGCGCTCGAGCACCAGCCCGATGGCGCGACTGACCTTCGCGCATTCCCCCACCGTCACGCCGCCCGGCTTGTCTATGTAAAGACGAACGACCGGGCTGCGCGAGCTCCCGACCACTTCGAGCTTCACGCATTCGAAGCCCAGGAGCTCCAGCTCGGGATTGATGATCCCGGACAAATCGCGTTCTTGAACCATGGGAAAAGGCTGGGCCCCAGCGGGGAAAACAAAAATGGGCGGCCACCGCCACCCACTTCGTCAACACACAACGCTCGGGTATAGATACCACAAAAGGGCCCGGGGCGCAAGCCGCCCGCACAGCCGCCCAGCGGACGCCTTCCGGCGGCCGGTCGGCCCGGGATGGCGGGGCCGGGAGGGCACATGCCTGCCATTCGCGGACGGCCCATCACTGCGCCCTCCAGTACGGCTGCATGACGTGCATGCCCATGGCCAGCTCCGCGGCACGA
>DATEHD010000473.1:0-6614 GCA_035279765.1 Candidatus Krumholzibacteriia bacterium
CCATCAGGAACAATCCGAGGTAGCCGGCCACAATCGGCCCGGGCTCGGGGTTGGCGTAGAAACAGAGCAGCGCGATGAAAGGAAGCGTCATCGCGAGCATCACCGTGTGCACGGTGACGGCGGCCAGGAACTTCCCGAGGATCACCTGTGCATCCGACACCGGATAAGTGAACAAGAGCTCGGCCGAGCCGCTGCGGCGTTCCTCGGCGAACAGACGCATGGTGAGCAGCGGCAGCATCAGGAGCAGCACCGAGCTCATGTTGCCGAACAGCGGCGCCAGCACGGACGAAGTCAGGCTCAGCATGCGCGCCTGCAGCGGGCTCTGCATGGCCTGCATGGATTCGATATTGAAATAGCCGAGCAGGTTGTAGAAGAAATAGCCGCTGAGGAGCAGGAACAACGTGATGACGGCGTAGGCCACCGGCGACTGGAAATAATAGGAGAGCTCGCGCCGGTACAGCGCCGCGATCTTGTTCACGGCGCTTCCTCGCGTGTGACGAGCTGCATGAAAACATCCTCGAGCGTGGCGGAGGAGAGTGTCATGGCGCGGAGCGAAATGCGCGCATCCGCGAGTGCCGACGCGATGGCTTCACGCGGATCCTCCCCCGCGACGGAATGGACGCGCAATTTTACGATGCCGTCGCGTTCCTCGACGATCTCGACGCCGGTGACGCCGGCAACGCTGCTCAGTGCGGCGCTCGCCGCGGAACCCTCTCCGCGGGCTTCGATCTCCACCGCGGAGCGGCGCCCGGTTTGCTGCTGCAGTTGATCGGGAGGGCCGTCGCTCACGAGCCGTCCGCGATGGATGATCAGCACGCGCTGGCAGAGATGGCCCACTTCGGGAAGGATGTGCGTGCTCAGCATGATTGTGCGCCGCCCGGCCAGGCTCCGGATCAATTCGCGAATCTCGACGATCTGGCGCGGGTCGAGGCCGACGGTGGGCTCGTCCAGAAAGAGCACGTCGGGATCGCCGACGAGCGCCTGCGCCAGCCCCGTGCGCTGCCGGTAGCCGCGCGAGAGCGCGCCGATGCGGCGCGTGTACACCTCGGTGAGGCCGCACGATTCGACGATCTCCGCAATGTGCTCGCGGCGTCCCGCCCGTGGCATCCCTTTGAGCGTGGCCACGAGGTCGAGGTAAGCCGTTACCGTGAGGTCGCGGTAGAGCGGAACGCTTTCCGGCAGGTAGCCGATGTGACGGCGCACCTGCATCGAATCGGTCAGAATATCGTGGCCGGCCACGCGCGCCGTTCCCGCCGTGGGTGGCAGGTAACCTGTCAGCATGCGCAGCGTGGTGGTCTTGCCCGCGCCGTTGGGGCCCAGAAAGCCCACGATTTCGCCGGAGGGAATGGAAAAGGAGATATCGACAACCGCGTCGCGGCTGCCGTAGCGTCTGGAAAGGCCGGAAACTTCGATCATCTCGGGTTGGCCATGCTATCTTGGGCTCCGGCAGGCGTCAACGAGCCAGTGGGTGGGGCCGGTCGAGGGGCGAGCCTTCAAAAAAGTTTGAACGGGGTGGGGTTTGGCCGTAACATTCGGCCCCTGATCGCGTAAGACTTCAGAACTCCGGTGTTTGTACACCGGTCACAGTTGAACAGTCCTTATAAACCCTTGGAAACGTAGGCAGACTCATGATCCGTGGCAAGACCCTGCGTCTATCCGCCGCAGCGGCCGGTGCGGCCGTGCTGCTCACTGCGTCGTCTCCGGCGCGGGCGGCCAACTCGATCCTGCTCTCGGCTCTGCTCCCCGGTTTGGGCCAGGCGCAGCAGGGACATTACACCAAGGCGACCATTTTCGGAACCGCGGCGATTGCGTCGTGGATCGGCGTGTTCGCGAGCCAGATCAACTACTCACGCTCGGTCGACAAATACGAGAACGAGAAGCGCACCTACCTGGCCTACCAGGATCAGATCGACAACGGCACCGTCGTGAAATCGTCCGATGTCGATGCCACGTACACGGCCATGAGCGACGCGTTCAACACGGCGGACGACCAGGAGAAGTGGCGCAATATGTTCGTCGGCGCGCTTGTCGTCACGTACGGCCTGAATATCGTGGACATCATCCTCTCGCGTCCTGACACCGGCGAAGTCAAAGAGCCGGCCACCTCGATGGAAATCCAGAAGGACGGCTTCCGCGTGGTGCGCACATTCAGTTTCTAGGAGTCAAACGATGCGCGCACCGCGAATCATATTTAAAATCGCCCTGCTCACGACGGCATTTGCCTTCCTGTTCATCCTGGGCGGCTGTCCCAAGCACGAGAATTTCCCAACCCAGATTGTGCTGGTGGAAGCACCCAAACCGAGCGGCCTTGCCATCCATCCCCAGGGCATCGACACGAACGGGCAGTACCTCTACAGCGTCACCTGGACCATCAGTGACGACGCCAACGTCGACCATTACCGCCTCTACCTGGTGCTGGGCGGTCCCGTTGCTCCCGAGCTTCTGCACGACACCACCACCGATGAAACCTCGGCGCTCAAGATCGACTTCGGTCTGCCGCAGAGTGCAGTGGGGCTGAAGTTCGGGCTCTCCACGGTCAGCACGGGCTCGGTAGAAAGTGCCATGACGACTGCGATCGTGCCCAGCGCTGACAGCCTTCTTGTGCGTTGACAGCCAGTTAGCCCGTTCATCTAATCCTGCTGCCAGGGCAGCCCGCGCGCGCCCGGCTGGTACGATCCGTGCATTTCGAGGAACGGGTTTTATCCCCGTTCCCCATGCAGGCAGTCTTTCGCATACGCGGTTACGATTCCTTCGAGCAGATCGCCGTCGGCGGGATGGCCGTCGTCTACAAGGCGCGCAAGCAATCCATCAAGAAAACCGTCGCCATCAAGGTGCTGCTCCCGCACCTGGCCGCCGACCCGCTTTTCATCACGCGCTTCCAGCAGGAAGCCGAAGCAGCGGCGCGCATCCAGCACGACAACATCGTCAATGTGATCGACTACGGAAAATTCGAGAGCTCGTACTACATCGTGATGGAGTACTACGACGGGCTCACCATCGAAGAGCTCCTGCGCACGCAGCCGCGTCTTCCCATCGACATCTCGCTCTCCGTCATGCTCAACGTGGCGTACGGCCTCGAGGCCGCGCACGGCGAGAATCTTGTGCACCGCGACATCAAGCCGGCCAACGTCATCTTCACGCGCCAGGGCGGCATCAAGATCGCCGATTTCGGACTCGCCAAGGCCGTCGACAAGTTCAATTTCGTGACGCACCACGGCAAGGTGGTGGGAACGCCGGCGTACATGTCGCCCGAGCAGACGCGGGGCGAACTGGTGGGTACGCAGAGCGATATCTTCTCGCTGGGCGTGGTGGCGTACGAGCTGCTCGCAGGACGGCGTCCGTTCGAGGGCGCGGGCTACGCCGAAGTTGTCGAGCAAATCCAGAACCGGGAACCGCCCGCCATCAGCTCGTTCAATCCGATGGTGGAAGCGCCGTTTCAACAGATCGTCACGCGCATGCTGCGCAAGAGCGTCGACGAGCGTTACCGTCATGTTGCCGAAGTGGTGATGGAACTCGAGCAGCTCATGGACCGTCATGGCTTTCGCCGCGACCGCCGCTCGCTGGGCGAATTCTTCAGCGACCCCGTGGGCTATACCGAAGCAGCGGCGCAGGTCGTGCTGGAGCGTTTGACGGGAGAAGCGCCCGCGTCCGCGCCGCAGAATCGCGAGCGCGAAGCCGCCATCAATCACTATCGCAAGATTCTCTACCTGGATCCCGGCGATGAAGGCGCGCGCGCGTCGCTCAAGCGCCTCGGTGTGCAGGACGCCGCACCGGCAATCGGCCCCGGCGCCATGCCGCGCCTCGCGGGGCCCGCGCCCCGGCCCAAGACCGACGGCGAGTACCGCGTCGTGTTGAGCTCCATCGACCTCACGGTGGAAACCACCGAGACATTTGCGCTCAAACTTTCCATGCGTCTCAAGTCGCCGCTGCCACGCATGCGCTCGCTCATCGCCCACACGCCGTGCACGGTGGCGCAGCGCCTGCCCTACAGGAAGGCAAAGTGGCTGGAGTCGATCCTGAAGGAGCTGGGTGGGCAAGTGCGGCTGGAGGAATTCGTCGAGCCGAAGCCCGCCGAGAAATCGAAGGAGCCGGGCGACGTCAAGCAGGAAGCCATCAACAAGCACGTGCGGCCCGAGCGTCTCACCTCCAGCGGCGGCATCCTCTGCTCACACTGCGGATGGGAAGAAGAGGCCGATGCGAAGTTCTGCTCGCTGTGTCGACGCCGCTTCAACAAGACGGACAAGATCGACGTGCGCGCGCTCGAGATCCTGGACAATCCGGATGAAAATCCGCTGAGCTTGCCCGATGCCACGCCGGCCAACTTGCGGGAAGCGGCGAAGTGGTTCAAGAGTGTGCCGCCCATGGTCATGATCGGCGCCAGTGCGGCGCTCCTGCTGATCGTCATCATCATCGCAATTGTCGCGCGCTGATTTCAGCTGTCGAAAAGCGTGGGCTCGTCGCCACTCTCGTGGCCCGCGACGGTGCTTGCATTGAGGCGGGGATAGGCGCGGCGCAGCCGCTCGGGCGCGGCCGGCTTCGTGCCGGAAAGAAGAAATGCGAGCTCGAACGCGTTGGCGGGCGCCTGTCCGCGAAAATGATTGTTGAGGATCACGTGCGCGGTGCCGGTCTCCGCCGCTGCTTTCTGGATCACGGCGGCCCACGGTGAGAGCTCTTCGGGCTGGTAGAGATAATCGTAACGTGCGTCGCGCCCCGCTCCTTCCGCGAACCAGTTCCGGTAGTTGCGCCCGTGAAAGCGGAAATAGGCGCCGGCGGGGCCGCTGCGATAGTGATAGGGATGGAGCGAATCGCCCATTACGGGCTGGTCGATGCCGCACACGGTGATGTTGAGACCCGCCAGATACGACGTCGCCTCCGGCGTCTCCCAGCTGCCGTGCCGCACTTCCAGCGCCAGCGGATACGGACGCAATTCTTCGATGCGTGCGTCCACGTGGCGTCGCGCTTCGTCGTCGAAACGGAACGACCACGGAAACTGCAGCAGCACCGCGCCCAGTCGTCCCGCTTGTGCGATGGGGTCGATGGCGTGGCACAGCGGCACCAGCTCCGCGGGGGTTCCGTCGTCACCCTGGTGCGTGAGCGATTGGTGCGCCTTGAGTGTGAACATGAAATGCGGGCGGTCGGCTACGCGCTCCACCCAGCGCCGCGTCACGTGGGGAGCGGGCACACGGTAGAAGGTACTGTTGATTTCAAGCAGCGTGAAGTACGATGCGATGTACGCGAGCGCGTCGAAGTTGCGTTTGCGGGTGGCGGGATAAAAAATCCCGTCCCAGTCGGGATAGTCCCAGCCGGCAGGGCCGATTTTGATTTTGTCGTGAAGCTCGTTGGACACGGCGAAGCGACGGGAACGAAGTGACCGCCAGTATATCACGCTCCGAGCGCCGGCTGATCGTCGCCATCATGGTGCTGGCCGCGGCTCTCCGCTTTTTCCGGCTCGGCGCCCAGAGCCTCTGGGTCGACGAGATCCTCACCCTCATCGTGGCGACGCCCAAACCCGGTTTTCCCCTGGGTCAGTTGCTGCTCCACAACATTCACGGACCGCTGCACACATTCGTGGTGGCGATGATGCGCGCGGTCAGCGAAAACGACGCCTGGCTGCGCCTGCCCAGCGCCGTCGCCGGCGTGCTGGCAGTGCCCCTTCTGTACCTGTGGGTGCGCCCGCGCTTCGGATCCCGCGCGGCGCTGTGGTCGGCGCTCCTCCTGGCGGTGAATCCGCTGCACATCCACTATTCGCAGGAGCTCCGCAACTACGCCTTTGCGGTCTGTTTCGTGCTCGCTTCGTGCGTGCTGCTCGACAGGCTGTGCGAGCGCTGGTCGATCGGGCGTGCGGCGGCGTTCGCGCTGTGCGTGGCGGCGTCGGTGTTGTGCAATTTCTCCGCCTGCTTCGCGTTTCTCGTGCAGGCGGTGGTGTTCGTGAAGTCCAGCGCCGCTCGCGGCCGTGCCCTCGCCCGCTGGGTCATGATCACCGGACTGGTCATGCTGGTCACGTCGCCGTGGATCTATCGCGTCACGACCTACGTCGACTTCAAGAAGTTGGCCACGCCGGTTGAACCCGGCGCTATCGCGCCGGAGCAGCGCCTGCGCGGCGACACCACCTTCCGGTGGGAATCGATCCCTTATACGTTCTACGCGTACAGCGTCGGCTTTGCGCTCGGCCCGACGCTGTCCGAGATGCACGGCGATGTGCGCAGCGCCATGCTGAACCACCGCGCTGCCATCGTGTGGACGGCGCTGCTCTTTGGTTCCCTCGCCGTGGCCGGACTGGCCGGCGCCTTGCGGCCGCCGAAGGGAAGCGTATGGCGCGGCCTGGAACCGGTGCTTTACGTTCTCGTGCCGCTGGCGGCGACACTGCTCCTCAACTGGCAGAACGCCAAGGCATTCAATGTGCGCTACATGCTGACCGGCCTTCCCATGTTCCTGGCGCTCGTCGCCGTCGGAATGCACCGGCTGCGGCGTGAGCCGCGTGTGCTGGCGATGATCTTCGTGCTCACCACCTCGGGCTTCGCGCTCTTCAATTACTACACCGATCCGGCGCGGCAGAAAGAGGACGTGCGCGACGCGACCCGCGCCGTCGAAGCCAGCATCAAGCCCGGCGAGTG
>DATEHD010000474.1:0-2511 GCA_035279765.1 Candidatus Krumholzibacteriia bacterium
CGGCGCCAAACGTATTCGCATCAAGCGCATCCACGTGGAAGAAGACGCCGGGAAGCTGGTCCACGTGGACAACGCCGACTACAGCCTTGTCGATTTCAACCGCAGCGGGGTGCCGCTGGTGGAGATCGTGAGCGAGCCCGATATTCGTACCGCCAAAGAAGCGAGTGAATACCTGCAGAAGCTGCGCTCGCTGGTGCGCTACCTGGAAATCTGCGACGGCAACATGGAAGAGGGAAGCCTCCGCTGCGACGTGAATCTTTCCATTCGCCCCGTCGGCACCGAGCCCCTCGGCGTGAAGACCGAGGTCAAGAATCTGAACTCCTTCAAGCAGGTTGAACAAGCCATTGAGTTCGAGTTCGAGCGCCAATCGAGAGTGCTGGAGAGGGGCGGTCGCGTGTCCCAGGACACGCTCTTGTGGGATGCCGCGAAGGGTGTTGCCGCTGTCATGCGTAGCAAGGAAGAGGCCCACGATTATCGCTATTTCCCGGAGCCGGACCTGCGTGTGTTGCAGGTGAGCGAGGCGACGGTCAGTCGTGTGCGCTCGGCGCTCCCCGAGCTTCCGGATGCGAAAGAGAAGCGCTTTGTCTCGCAGTACAAGTTGCCGGCATACGACGCGGCGCTGCTCACCGGTTCGCGTGATGTCGCTCAATACTATGAAGACGTCGTGAGCGCGGGCGCGGATTCCAAGGCCGCGAGCAACTGGGTCATGGGCGAAGTGATGCGCGAGATGAATGAAACCGCGATGACAATCGCGGAATTCAAAATCAAAGCGACGCAGCTCGCGGAGCTGGCGGGTTTGCAGGCATCCGGCAAGATCAATTCGACCACCGCGAAAGAGGTCTTCAAGAAGATGCTCGAGGGCGGAGGAAGTCCGGCTGCGATCGTGGCAGCCGCTGGCCTCGAGCAGGTGAGCGATACCTCCGCGATCGAGGCCGACGCCCGCGCCGTCCTGGATGAGAATCCCGACGAAGTGGCGCGCTACCTCGCCGGCAAGGAGCAGCTGCTCCAGTTTTTCGTGGGCCAGCTCATGAAGCGCACCAAGGGCAAGGCCAACCCGAAGATGGCCACCGACGCCATCAAGGGGTTGCTCGAGATCCGGCGCGCGGGTTGATCATGACGATTCCGCAGAGCGACAAGAAATTCACCGGCTACATTCCCGACACGTACGAGGACTATTTCGTTCCGCTCCTGTTTGCACCGTATGCGGACGACCTCGCGCGCCGGGTGCCGAAGGCAGCCAGGCACGTCCTCGAAATAGCCGCGGGGACCGGTGTCGTGACGCGGGCTCTCGACGCCGCACTGCCCGCGGCGGTTGCCATCACGGCCACGGATCTCAACCAGCCCATGATCGAGAAGGCGGCGCGCACGACGCCGTCGCGGCGCGCCATCCACTGGCGGCAGGCCGATGCGATGCAGCTTCCGTTTCCCGATGCGGCGTTCGACTGCGTGGTGTGCCAGTTCGGCGTGATGTTCTTTCCCGACAAAGCGAAGGCATTTGCGGAAGCACGTCGCGTGTTGCAAGCCGGCGGCACCTTTATTTTCAATACCTGGGATCGCATCGAGGACAACGAGCTCTCGGCGGCGGTCATGGACGCCATGGCGCAGCAGTTCCCGGACAACCCCGCCGCGTTTTTCGCGCGCACGCCGCACGGGTACTACGACAGGACTGATATCGAGCGCGATCTTGCCGCTGGCGGGTTCGATGCTGCTTCCGATATCGTCACGGTGACGCTGCGCTCCCGCGCCGCCTCGGCCCGCGACGCTGCCATCGCCTTCTGCCAGGGCTCGCCGCTGCGTAATGAGATCGAAGAGCGCACGCCGAACGGACTGGAAGCCGCGACGGACGCCACGGCAGCGATCATCGCACGCCGTTTCGGGAACCGCCCCGTCGATGCGAAGATGCAGGCCCACATCGTCACTATTCGAAAGTAACGCCCATGAAAATTGCAATCGCCTCTGACCACGCCGGTTTCCAGTACAAACAGCGCATCACCGCGTTCCTGCGCGAGCGCGGGCACGAGGTGGAAGACTTCGGCACAAACTCCGACGCCTCCGTCGACTATCCCGACTTCATCGTGCCGGCCGCGCGCGCGGTGGCGACCGGTCGCTGCGAACGCGGTATTGTGCTGGGCGGCTCTGGCAACGGCGAAGCGATGGCCGCCAACAAGATCAAGGGCATCCGGTGTGCGCTGTGCTGGAACGAGGACTCCGCGCGTTTCGCACGCGCGCACAATGATGCCAACATGCTGTCCATGGGCCAGCGCCTCATTGACGAAGACATGGCGCTGCGCATCGTCACAATCTGGCTCGATACGCCGTTCGAAGGCGGCCGTCACATTCCACGCGTGACGAAGTTGAATGCGCTCGGCGGTTCATAGAACACTATCGGAGGCCTCCATTGACTAAGAAAAGCGGCGCTGGCCGTCCCAGGCCCGTTCAGAAATCCCCGGCGAGCAGGAGCCGATTCATCGTCAATGTAGCGGTTGCCTGTGTCGCTGCGATCGTTGCGGT
>DATEHD010000475.1:0-5032 GCA_035279765.1 Candidatus Krumholzibacteriia bacterium
GCGAGCGCAGCGTCAATCATTCTCGTGCACAACCATCCGACCGGCGATCCGACGCCGAGCCGGGAGGACATCGAGTTCACGCGGCGCTTTGCGAAGTGCGGCGACCTGATCGGCATCGAGCTGCTCGATCACATCGTGATCGGGTCCGATCGTTTTCAGAGCTTAAAGGAAGCCGGGTACTTCTGACCCGCACACGGAGTTTTCCATGTCAGTGTTTTCCAGGCTGAACAACTATCTCACCAACGACGTCGCCATCGACCTCGGCACCGCCAACACGCTCGTGTTCGTGAAGGGCAACGGCATCGTGCTGAACGAGCCATCGGTGGTGGCGGTGGACCAGCGCACCAAGAAGGTGTACGCCGTCGGCCTGGAAGCCAAGACCATGCTGGGCAAGACGCCGGAATACATCGCGGCCATCCGCCCCATGAAGGACGGCGTCATCGCGGACTTCGAGATCACCGAAATGATGCTGCGCGAGTTCATCCGCAAATCACAGAAGAAGAAACATTTCATCCGCCCGCGCATCGTGATCGCGGTGCCTTCCGGCATCACCGAGGTGGAGAAGCGCGCGGTGCGTGACAGTGCCGAGCACGCGGGCGCGCGCGAGGTGTTCCTCATCGCCGAGCCCATCGCGGCGGCCATCGGCGTCGGGCTTCCCGTCGACAAGCCCTCGGGCAACATGATCATCGACATCGGCGGCGGCACCACCGAGATCGCCGTCATCGCACTCGACGGCATCGTGGCCGACAGCTCCATCCGCGTCGCGGGTGACGAGCTCGACGAAGCCATCGTGAACTACGTCAAGCGCACGTACAACATGCTGATCGGCGAGCAGACCGCCGAGCAGATCAAGATGCGCATCGGTTGCGCATTCAGGCTCGACAAGCCGCTCGAGATGGAAATCAAGGGACGGGACCTCGTGGCCGGAATTCCGAGGAATCTCAAACTCACCAGCGAGGAGATTCGCGAGGCCATCAGCGAGCCCATCTCGCAGATCGTCGAGGCGCTCAAGAACGCACTCGAGCAGACACCGCCCGAGCTGGCGGCCGACATCGTTGACCGCGGCATCGTGATGACGGGCGGAGGCGCCATGCTCAAGGGTCTCGACCTGCTGCTGAAGAAGGAGACCAACCTGCCCATCAATGTCGTGGATGATCCGCTCTTGTGCGTCGTGCTGGGCGCGGGCAAGGTGCTGGACAATATCCACCAGTATGAACGGGTGCTGATGTCCAGCTCGCGCGACTAGCGGCTAACCAATGCACCTGTTCGAAGCGGTCTTTGAGAAACATCGCGACCGGACGGTCCTCGTTGTTCTGATCATCCTTTCTTTCGGGTTGATGGCACTGCCCGAGCCGCGCCAGCTCGAGATCGGGCGCAGTGTTCTCTCCCGCATCATGCTGCCCGCGCAGCGTGCCACCACCTTCCTTCACGACTACACGCGCGTCCACGCCGAGAACGAGCGTCTCGCTCGCATGGTGGCGACGCTATCCCTCGAGCGCGAGCGCCTGCTCCAGTTTCGCGACGAGCGCGAGCGTCTGCGCCGGCTGGCCGACTTCAAGGAAGAACAGACGCGCAAGCTGGTGGCCGCGGAGGTCGTGGGCCGGGACTTCGACCGCCTGCAGACCAACCTCGTCATCGACAAGGGCGCGGCGGCCGGGCTCCACGAGCGCATGCCTGTGTTCTCCTACGGCGGACTGGTGGGAAGCCTCTCGCAGGTGTTCGAGAACACCGCGTGGGTGCAGCTGCTCTCCAGCAAGAACCACCCGGTGAGCTGCATCGACAAGCGCAGCCGCGTGGTGGGCGTGCTGGAGTGGCGTTACCGGAACTATTTCGAGCTGAAACATGTCGGCGCCGTGGAAGACGTGGTCGTGGGCGACACACTCCTTACCAGCGGTTTCGGCGGGACCATCCCCAAGGGCTACACGGTGGCGGTAGTGACGCGTGTCTCGCCGGCCAACGACGGTCTGAGTCTCCGCATCGACGCCCGCAGTCCCGTCAACTTCCTCGCGCTGGAAGAAGTCTTCGTCATGACCGACGAGATTCCGTGGGAGAAGTCGCTCTTCTACGACAACGCCGATACCACACTGATGCGTGACATCTTGCTGCGGAGGCGCCGGTGAAGCACATTACCCCCATCATCGGCATCCTGGTGTACCTGGCGCTGCAGGCGTCGGTCGCGCACCGCATTGCCATCGGCTCGGTGGAGCCCGACTTCATCGTGGTGTGCGTGGTGCTCTTCGGTCTGCAGCGCGGACCGATCGGCGGCTCTCTTTTCGGTTTCTTCGTGGGACTCCTGGTCGACCTGGGAAATCCCGGATTCCTGGGGCTCAACGCGCTGGCGAAAACGGTGCTCGGCTATGGCTCGGGCCGCCTGGGCGCCGCGACCTCGCCCGGTTTTGTGGTGTTGTTCATTGTCTTCTTCGTCGCGTCCTTTGCACACGACGTCATCTATTCGCTGGTCTTCATGTGGCCGCACATCGGTAATGCATTCATCACGATCTTCACGGTCGGGCTCGGGTCGGCGCTCTACACAGCCGTCGCCGGCATTGTGGTGGAACGCCTGCTGGCCATGCTCGGGGCGAAGGTGGTGACGACGCTTGGCCAAGAGAGACAGTAAGAGCCTGTTCGAGGGACCGCGCCGCCTGCGCACGCTGCTGGTTCTGTGCGGCCTGGCGTTTCTCGCCGTGGTGTGCCGGCTCTTCACGCTGCAGGTGATCCACCACGAGGAATACGCGCAGTTCGCGCGCGACAACCAGCTCCAGCGCGAACGCATCCAGGGACCGCGTGGTCTGCTCCGCGACCGCTACGGCCAGGTCATCATCGACAACGCGCTGAACTTCCAGGTGACCGAGCAGTGGCGCAAGCGCGACGATGTGCTGGCAACGGTTCGCAGGCTCTCCTCCTACATCCCCATCGACACCACGCACGCCATGGCGCGCTTCGACGCGTGGCAGAAGCGCTACGGTCGCATCGCGTTTCCGCTCTTTCCCGATGCCGACAAGTTCGTCATCTCGTACGTGCGCGAGAACTGGATGGACTATCCCGAGCTCAAGGTGGAGACGCACCTGCGCCGGCGCTATCCGGGCAAGGACGTCGCCGCGCACGTGTTCGGCTACGTGGGCGAAGTGACACCCGACGAAGTGCTCGCGTCCAACGGCCAGTACGTTCCCGGCGACCTGGTGGGAAAGGCCGGACTCGAGCGCGTGTACGAAGAAAAGCTGAAGGGCATTCCCGGCCAGCGCGCCATCGAAGTGAACGCGTCGGGGCAATCACTGGGTGAAGTGAGCGAGTGGTCCACGACCCCTGTGCCCGGCCACGATCTTCACCTGGCGATGGACTTCCAGATGCAGGTGTTCCTCGACTCGCTGTTGGCGACGCGGCCCAACCCGTCCGCCGCCGTGGTGCTCGACGTCGAGAACGGCGGCATCATCGCGGCCTCGAGCCATCCGTCGTACGACCCCAACGAATTCGCGCTCGGCGTGTCGTCGGAGATGATGAACGATCTCCTCCACGATCCGACCAAACCGCTTTTCAACCGCATCTCGCAGGCGCGCTACGCGCCCGCGTCGACATTCAAGATCCTCGTCACGCTGGCCGTCCTGGAGAACCAGCTGGTGGACCCCAACCGCGTGCTCGTCTACTGCGACGGAGAGACGCGTTTCGGCAACCGGGTTTTCAAATGCTGGAAATATCCCGAGGGCCACGGCAACATGGACCTCCTGTCCGCCATCATCGGCTCGTGCGACGTGTACTTCTACAAAATCGGGCAGATGCTCGACGTCGACGCGTTGGCTTCCGTGGCGCAGGCGTTCGGCTTCGACAAGAAGACGGGCATCGATCTTCCGATTGAAGTGGCGGGCAACGTGCCCACGCGGCGCTACTACGACAAACTCCACGGCAAGGGGCGCTGGACGCAGGGTCTGATGATCAACAACTGCATCGGCCAGGGTGAATATCTCGCCACCGTGCTGCACGTGGCGCGTGTGGCGGCGGCCGTCGCCAACGGCGGCTGGCTGGTGACACCGCATTTCGTCGAAAGCATCGAGGGTGACGCGCCCATCGAACATCCGCGCACGAAAATCGAAGGGCTCGACGACGGCAATCTCGCATTCCTGCGCCGCGCCATGCTGGGCGTGGTGGAAACGCCGGGCGGCACCGCATACTGGACCCGGCTTCCCAACATCCAGGTGGCGGGGAAGACGGGCACGGCGCAGAACCCGCACGGCGACGATCACTCGTGGTACATGTGCTACGCGCCCGCCGACAATCCGAAGATCGCGATGGCGTTCATCGTCGAAAACGCCGGACACGGCAGCGAGATCGCAGCACCCATGGCGCGCGATTTCATCCGCGAGTATTTCCGTCCCACGCGGCTCCTGCAGGGTCCGCCGGTGCAGGCCGTGGCCAAGCCTGTGAAGAAGCCCGTCGCGATGGCGGGCGTGGGCGGAGGTGATTAGCGCATGAGGCTCGGGCGTGATTTCGACTGGGTCATTCTCATTTGCGCGGGCATTCTCGCCGCCATCGGGCTTTCCATCGTGTACTCGGTGTCGCATACGCCGGACACGAGCGGTTTCGCTCCGGGCTCGTACTTCGCGAAACAGCTGTTGTGGCTGGGCCTCGGCGCGATCCTGATGCTCATCACGGTGCTGACTCCGTTCCGATTCTTTGAATCACTGGCGTATTTCGCATATGGGCTCTGCCTCGTGCTCCTCGCCGTCGTGCTGGCGTTGCCGGCGCGCCAGGCCGGGACCCAGCGCTGGCTCAATCTCGGCCCCATGGCGCTGCAGCCCAGCGAATTGACCAAGGTGGCGGTGATCCTGGTGTGGGCGCGGCTGTTGTCGTCGCACCGCGCCAACCCCAATTCTCCGCGCACGCTCATTCCCGTTCTGTTCAGCTTCATCGTGCCGTTCATCATGGTGCTCAAGCAGCCCGACCTTGGCACGGCGATGGTGTTCGTCGGCATTCTGCTGCCCATCCTGTACTGGCGCGGGCTGCGCGGCCTCCACATTCTTTTCCTGCTCTCGCCCATCGT
>DATEHD010000476.1:0-2781 GCA_035279765.1 Candidatus Krumholzibacteriia bacterium
GTCGCAGTCACCGACGACCGCGCCGTCAGCGTGTACGCGACCGTCGCCGTATCCGCGTAGCCGTCGCCGTTCGGAGAGAGCACCATCATCCAGGACCCGCCGCTGTATTCGTTCTTGCTTCATTTCTGGATGAAGCCGTCCAACCACGAAGCGTGGTTGCGCCTGCTGTCCGCGTTCTTCGGCGTGGGAAGCGTGGCCGGCGTGATGGTGATCGGTTATCGCCTGCAGGGATGGGCGGCCGCACTGGGCGCCGGTGTGTTGATGGCGCTCGCTCCCACATCGATCTACTACGCGCAGGAAGTAGGGCAGTACGCACCCATGCAGTGCTTCATCGTGTGGGGAACCGCGGCGCTGCTCGCGCTCGCGCGTGATCCGGATCCGCGCGGCTTTCTACGCTGGGGATTGCTGGCAGCGGGCGGCATCTACACGTATTACGGCACGGCGTTGCCTTTGCTCATTCCCTTTGTGTGTTTCCTGGCCGACGCCGCCATGAAGCGCGATCGCGCACGCGTGCGCGCCGGTCTGATGACTCTGGCGGCGGTGTTCGTCGCTATTCTTCCCCTGCTCATTTATTTCATCCCGAGCCAGCTGCACCGTGGCCCGACCGAGCGCGCGTTCGAGGCGGGCACCGTGTCGTCGGTCACACAGGGCGCGGGCGATTTCTTGAAAGCGCTCAAGATCACATTTGCCTTCTGGTTCACCGGGTGGCCATCCACGGCGGTGTCCGAATGGGTCACGATCGTGCTCACGGTGGTGCTGCTGGCGTTGGCGGTGCGCGGGCAGCGGCGTTTTGCCGTGTGGGTCGGCGTCACGACAGTAGTCTACGCGGTCATCGGCTGGATGCACGCATTTCCGTTTGGATTTCGCCACTCGCTCATTTTGACGCCGTTGTTCGTGCCGCTCATTGCGTGCGCATTGAGTATGCCGCGGGCGCTGATGTTACGCATCGCGGCCATCGCGGTTTTCACGATGTTATGCCTCGCGGCCGTGTTCTCTCCCACGGACCGGCAGCTCCGTATGCACTTGTTCGGAAAGTCGGGGGGACTGTGGCCGGAAACCGAAGACATCGGCCCGGCTACGAAGTACTGGGCGGAGCACCGCTCGCCCGAGCAGCCAACCTATGTGTACTACGCCGCCGCACCCGCGTTTGAGTATTACGCCGAACGCTACACGCACGCGGCAACGTCGCGCCCGCCGGATTGGTTTCTGCACTGCTGGCGCAATCGCGACGACGCGCCATGGTGCCGCGAGGGCGGCGTCTATTATGGACGCTGGCTGCGCGCGATGAAGCCCGAGGAGAAAGCGGAATCCGTGTTTCAGAGCATGAACCAGGTGCCCAACGAATTCTGGTTCGTGATGGCGCATTCGCAGCAGAATGAACAGGGCGTCATGGGAGGACTGCTGCACCAGCATTTCGATTTTCTAGATCATTACGTCGGTGATGATGCCGCGGCCACGCTGTTGCGCCGCGCCAACCGCTAGCACGCCCAGACTTGTCGCGCGCGCTGCGCCGTGCGACAATGCGCACAACCGCCAATCACAGGAGACTCATCTTGTATACCGAACTCAAATCCATCCTGAACACCGAGCTGGCAAACATCCGCGAAGGCGGTCTCTACAAGGACGAACGCGTGCTCGAGAGCGCGCAGTCGGCCGCCATCGAGGTGGCGGGGCACGAAGTTATCAATTTCTGCGCCAACAACTATCTCGGCCTGTCGTCGCACCCCGCGGTGATCGCCGCCGCGCACAAAGCACTCGATGAGTGGGGATATGGGCTCTCATCGGTGCGTTTTATCTGCGGCACGCAGTCGATCCACAAGGATCTCGAGCACGGCATTGCCAAGTTCCTCCACACCGACGACGCGATTCTGTATTCGTCCTGCTTCGACGCCAATGGCGGGCTGTTTGAAACCCTCCTGGGCGAGCAGGACTGCATCATCTCCGACGAGCTCAATCACGCCTCTATTATTGACGGCGTCCGCCTGTGCAAGGCGGAGCGCATGCGCTACCGCAACAGCGATATGAGCCACCTGGAAGAGTGCCTCAAAGAGGCGCAGAAATTCCGCGTGCGCATGATCGCCACCGACGGCGTCTTCAGCATGGATGGATTCATTGCGAAGCTCGCCGACATCTGCGCGTTGGCCGAAAAGTACAACGCGCTCGTTATGGTGGACGATTCGCACGCCACGGGCTTTGTCGGGAAGACGGGGCGCGGCACGCCCGAGTTCAACAATGTGGTGGGGAAGATCGACGTCATGACGTCGACGCTCGGAAAAGCGATGGGCGGCGCATCCGGCGGTTTCACGACCGGGCGCAAGGAGATCATCGAGATGCTGCGCCAGCGCTCGCGGCCATACCTGTTTTCCAACTCGGTGGCGCCTCCGATCGTGGCGGCATCAATCGCCGTGCTGGGTCTCCTGGAAGGAAGCACCGAGCTGCGCGATCGTCTCGAGTCCAACACGAAATACTTCCGCGACGGAATGACGTCGTCCGGGTTCAACATCGTGCCCGGAACGCATCCCATCACGCCCATCATGCTCGGCGATGCCAAGCTCGCGCACGATGTCGCGCGCGATATGCTCGCCGAAGGCATCTACGTGATCGGCTTCAGCTACCCGGTGGTGCCCAAGGGCAAGGCGCGCATTCGCGTGCAGATCTCCGCTGCGCACACGAAGCAGCACCTCGACCGTGCGCTGGAAGGCTTCCGCAAAGTTGGGAAGCAGCACGGACTCGTTACTTAACAACTGACGACACTTCTGCTAAAATAGCGGGCATTCCCAC
>DATEHD010000477.1:0-7688 GCA_035279765.1 Candidatus Krumholzibacteriia bacterium
TGGTTTGCGGAGATCAAGTGGGATTACCTGCGGACGCGCAAGCAGCAACTGATTCGCCGCCGTCCTGATGGATCGTCCATTCTCTTTTTCGAGCCCTTCGTGCGCGGGCGCGACAATCACTACGACATGCGCGAGACCGACGGCATCCGCGTCGTCACCGTCCCTTTCATCAAGAATATTCCTGCCGGCGCCGCGCGCAGCGCGCTCAACGTGCCGCTTGCGCGCCACATCGTGGATGCATCCGCGCGCGCACGCGTGCGCGGACATCTGCGGCGCGCCGGCATCGATCCCGCCCGCAGCGTGTTCATCATCTCGAACGTCTTTGCCATCAACGTGGCGCTGGGGTTTGCGCCGCTTCACCTCGTGTACGACTGCAATGACGCCCACGCCGATTTTCCCGGGTTTCCCGCGTGGTCTCGCAGCCACCAGGAGAAGACCCTGCGCTGCGCCGACCGCGTGATCGTGAGCGGGCAGCGTCTGCGTGACGACGCGGTGCTCGTGCGCGGAAGCGAGAACAACATTTTCGACGTGGGGAACGGCGTGGACTACGCGATGTTTCACCGCGCGCTCGCCATGCGCACGAAGCCGGGCGCTGCGCGGCCGCGCATCGGCTATCTCGGCGCGATCGCGCCGTGGTTTGATTTCGACCTGGTGACGGCGGCGGCCACGGCCCGGCCCCAGTGGGATTTCGTGCTTGTCGGGCCCGTGCTGGCCGGAGCCGGCGCGGGACTGGCTCGGCTCTCCTCGCTCGCCAACGTGAGCGTGCAACCGGCCGTTGCGCACGACGAAGTTCCACGCGTGCTGGCCGGCTTCGATGTCGGGCTGATTCCGTTTCGCCTGACCACGCTCACGGCCGGGGTCAATCCCAACAAGCTGTACGAATACCTGGCCGCCGGACTGCCGGTGGTGTCGACGCCATTTTCGCCCGACGTGGAGGCGGATGCGGACGTCATCGCGCTGGCCGCCGACGCGGCCGGCTTCGTCAATGCCTGCGAACGCTTTCTCGCGCGGCAGCGCGAAGAGGGCGGGAGCGCCCGCATGGAATCGCGCGCAGGCGAGATCGCGTCCGCCCACGACTGGGACCGGATTGCAAAGGAGTTCTGGGCGCGCGCCTGCGGGTAATTCGAGAGTGCTTCGAAGCCGGCGGCAGGGCGTGCTAGAATGCGCGGCGTTGCGCATGTGCGCGTAACCGAAAAGGGAGGACCCCCGAATGTTCCGTCGATTCTTTCAGATCTACACGTCGCCGACGAAGGTCTTTGACGACATCCGCGACTCCAAAGTGAGCTGGTGGCAGCCGTGGATCTTTACATCCATCCTGTTCATCATCGGTGGCTGGCTGGCGATGCCGGCCCAGCACGCCGTGATGATGCTCAATCCCAAGATCACGCCCGATATGGCGGACAAGATGGGCAAGGCCGCGTATTTTCAGCTCATCATCGCGCCCGCCATGGTGTTGCTCATTGGTTTGATCGCGGGGGGAATCTCGTACGTCGTGGTCACGCTGCAGGCCAAAGAGGCGACGTTCAAGAAGTACTTCACGCTGATCCTCTTTACGCAGCTGATCTATGCGCTCGGATACGTGATCGTGTGTGCCATCCTGCGCGCCCGCGGCACGGAAGGCATTACCTCGCCTGAAGACGTAAAGATTTCGTTTTCGCTGCGCATGCTGGCACCCGAGGCGAACCCCGTGGTGCGCGGACTTCTCGCCAGCATCGAGTTCTTCTCGCTCTGGGGCCTGGTTCTAACCGCCATGGGTCTCAAGCGCATTTTCAATCTGCGCACGGGCCAGGCCGTTGCGTGCATCATCCCGCTGTGGTTGATCTACGCCGTGCTCTCCATCGTCGGTGAAGTCTTCTCGAAGATGGGCGGCGGTTAGTTTGTGATTGCGTGGCGACTGGCCGCACAGGCGGCCAGTCGCTACCGCGCCGCGATCCACTGACCAAATCCCAATCTCCTCCCCCCTCCTCTACAGAAGCAAACGGGCTGGAAGCGACGCGATTCGTGATGACCGTGTATCGTCTCGCCTGATATATCGCGCACGGCCCCTCGCGAAGGAGCGAAGGAGGATCGCCCGCCGCGGCCCGCTGCTCAAAATGGCGCGGGCCGCGCGGGAAGCCGACTGAGCGGTCGCGGGGCCGCCAGCGATACATCAGGCGAGACGTTCTCGCGCGGTACCGTGGACTGCCTCGTCGCATTGACACCGCTTCCAGCCCTTTGCTAGAATGTCCTTTCCAACCGCAAGCAAGGATTGAGGTTGCGTCCCACGCACCCGCGTTTTCAAGGAGGCTCACGTGAAGCAGTTTCCTGCGTCGCAAATCCGCAACGTTGCCCTGGTCGGACACCAGGAGTCGGGGAGAACCATGCTCTCCGAATCACTGCTTTTCACGGCAGGATCCATCCCGCGTCTCGGACGTATTGAAGACGGCAACACCACGATGGACTACGACCGCGAAGAAATCGCGCGTGGCATCTCCATCCATTCCGGCGTGGCGTGGTGTGAGCACAACGGGCACAAGATCAACATCATCGACACGCCCGGCTACGAGGATTTTGTCGGCGACGTGCTGCTCGGATTAGACGTGGCCGAAGGTGCCATCGTCACCATCCGCGGCGATGCCGGCGTCGAAGTGGGCACCGACCGCGTGTGGGGCTTCGTGCAGGAACACCAGCTGCCGGGCCTGTTCGTCGTGAACCGCATGGACAAGGAGCACGCGAACTTTGACGCCGCGCTGGAAGGACTGACCGAGCACTTCGGGCACCACGTGCAGCCCATTCAACTTCCCATTGGCAGCGGCGACCATTTCCGCGGCGTCGTCGACATCGTGGAGATGAAGGCGTACGAATTCGAGAAAGACGGCAAGGGCGGCGTGAAGCCGATCGACATTCCCGCCGCGCTCAAGGAGCGCGTGGAGGCGCTGCGCAAGGAACTGATGGAGTCGGCCGCGGAGTCCGACGAGAAACTGATGGAGAAGTACCTCGAGACCGAAGCGCTCACCGAGGAAGAATTCCGCACCGGTCTCGCCGTGGGCGTAAAGACCGGCCAGATTTTTCCCGTGTTGTGCGCTTCCGCACTCCACAACATGGGCGCGGCGCCCATTCTCGACGCCATCGTGAAGTATCTTCCCGGTGCCGACACCGCGCACCACGTTACTACCGACGGCAAGGAAATCCCGTTCGATGTGAAGGGCAATCCCGCCGCGTACGTGTTCAAGAACATCTCGGATCCGCACATCGGTGACATGCTCGTCGTGCGCGTTTACCACGGCACGCTGACGCCGGGATCCGATGTGCACAACACCACACGCAACACATCCGAGCGTCTCGGCCAGCTCTTCGTGGTGCAGGGAAAGAACCGGCAGGACACCGACCAGATACACGCCGGTGATATCGGCGCCCTGGTGAAGCTCAAGATTACCAAGGTGTGCGATACGCTGGCCGACAAGGCGAGCGGAAGCCTCATTCGTGCCACGCCGCTGCCGAAGCCGTCGATCAACGCGGCCATCTCACCGCTCACCAAGGGCGACGACGAAAAGATGGGCACCGGGCTCCACCGCCTGCAGGACGAGGATCCCACCTTCGAAGTGGTTCCGAGCGCGGAGACGCACCAGACGCTCATCTACGGCCAGGGCGAGTTGCACCTGGAAATCATCGTGCACAAATTGAAAGAGCGTTTCGGCGTCGGCGTGACACTCGACAAGCCGCGCATCCCGTACAAGGAAACCATCCGCAAGAAGGCCGAGGCGCAGGGCCGCCACAAGAAGCAGACGGGCGGCCGCGGACAGTTCGGCGACGTGTGGCTGCGCGTCGAGCCGTTGCCGCGCGGCCAGCAGTTCGAATTCGTGGATGGCATTGTGGGCGGCGTCGTGCCGGGGAAATTCGTTCCCGCGGTGGAAAAGGGAATCGTCGCCACCATGGAAATGGGCGTTATCGCCGGCTACCAGATGATCGACGTGAAGGCCACCATCTATGATGGCAGCTATCACACGGTGGATTCATCGGAGCAGGCGTTCAAGACGGCCGGCTCGCTCGCGTTCAAGGCGGCGATCGAAAAGGCGGGCCCGGTTCTGCTCGAACCCATCGTCATTCTCAAGGTCAAGGTGCCCGATGAATTCCTCGGCGACGTGATGGGAGATCTCTCCGGCCGTCGCGGGAAGATCCAGGGAACCGAGAACGTGGGGCGCTTCGCCGTCGTGACGGCGCAGGTTCCGATGGCCGAGCTCTACAAGTATTCGACGCACCTGCGTTCCATGACGCAGGGGCGCGGCTCGCACACACGCGAGATCTCGCATTACGAAGAAGTACCGCGTGAAATCGCGGAAAAAATCATCGCCGAGCACAAAGCGGCGGTGGAAGCGCAGAACAAGTAATCAAGGGAGTGAATTGAATGTCCGGACATAGCAAGTGGTCACAGATCAAGCACAAGAAGGCGAAGACCGACTCCGTGCGCGGCAAGGTCTTCACCAAGTTGATCCGTGAGATCACCATCGCGTCACGCCAGGGTGGCCCCGATCCCAACGGAAACCCGCGCCTTCGCCTCGCCATCCAGACGGCGAAGGAAGCCAACATGCCCGCCGACAACATCACGCGCGCCATCAAGAAGGGCGCGGGCGAGCTCGAGGGGCAGATGCTGGAGGAATGGTCGTACGAAGGTTACGGCCCCGCCGGCGTGGCGCTCATCATCGACGTGGTCAGCGACAACCGCAACCGCACCACCAGCGAAGTGCGCCACGCGCTCACCAAGCATAACGGCAACCTGGGCGAGAACGGCGCCGTCGCCTGGAATTTCGAGACCAAGGGCGTAATAACAGTGGACCGCAAAGGCCTCGACGAGGACACTATCATGTCGGCAGCGCTCGAGGCGGGCGCGGCGGATGTGAGCGACGAGGGTGAGGTGTGGGAAGTCTACACCGACCCCACCGAGCTCTCGGTGGTCAGCGAAGCGCTCAAGAAGGGCGGCATCGCGACCCAGTCGGCGGAAGTCCAGCGGGTGCCCAAGACGTACGTCAAGCTCGACGGAGACGACGCGCGCAAGGTCATCAGGCTCGTCGAAATGCTCGAAGAGCTGGACGACGTCCAGCGCGTGAGCGCCAACTTCGACATCCCCGACGAAATCCTTCATCAGGGCTAGCGGCCGTCGTCTCGTGACGGCCGCATCACGGGCGCCACGCGCGCCCTGGGAGCACGGCCGTCGCCACCGCATACTGCATACTCGGCGTCGATCCCGGGAGCAACGTCACCGGCTTCGGGCTGGTGCGCGGCACCGGCGACGACGTGCAGTACGTTTTCTCCGGCACGATTGCCGCGGGGCGTGCGCAGTCGCGCCACGAGCGATTGCGTGAAATCTTCGCGGGCATCGAACAGGTCATCCGCGAATACCAGCCGACCCATTTCGCCATCGAGGACGTGTTCTACAGCAAGAACCCGCGCAGCGCGCTGGTGCTCGGCGAGGCGCGCGGCGCCGCCATTCTCGCGGCGGCCATGGCGGGCCTTCCGGTTTTTGAATATTCTGCGCGCGAGGTCAAACAGTCGGTGACGGGCAACGGCGCGGCCGACAAGTCACAGGTGAGCTACATGCTGGGGAAGATGCTCAATCTGCGCGAGCTTCCCGAGAAAACGGATGAAAGCGATGCCATCGCCATCGCGATGTGTCATGCCTTCAAGCGGCGCGAATGGAGTGTGGCGGCAAAATGATCGCGCGGGTGCGGGGAAGAGTTGTCAGTGTCGAGCCGCGGTGCGTCGTGGACGTCGGCGGTGTGGGGCTGGAGCTCGCGATCCCGGACAAGGACCGCGAAGCGCTTGGTCCTGTGGATGGCGAGACGACGTTTCACACCCATCTGGTCGTGCGCGAGGATCACATGAGTTTGTTCGGATTCCTGCACCGCGAAGACCGCGATCTCTTCCTGAAGCTGATCGGCGTCTCCGGCGTGGGTCCCAAGACGGCCCTCACCGCCCTTTCGACATTTCCGGCCGCGCGCGTCGCCAGTGCCATTCGCGGCGGCGATTCCACATTCCTCTCCAAGATCCAGGGCATTGGCAAGAAAACGGCGGAACGCATCGTGGTCGATCTCGCCGGCAAGATGGACGATTTCCTGACCGGCGCGCCGGAGCCGCTGCCGACTTCCAGCGGCGTGCGCGACGAAGTGCTGCTGGCACTCACCACCCTTGGCATGACACACAACGCGGCGGAAGGACTTCTCGACCGCATGGAATGGAACGACAATGACACGGCCGAGGAAGTCGTTCGTCGTGCGCTCAAGTACGCGGGCGGAGCATGATGGACGCCGGCCGCGAGAAGCCCATGAAGAACGAACGCATCAGCAACCCCGGCATGGAGGTCGACGACGCCAAGAGCGACGCGCTCCTGCGCCCGCGCCGGCTCGAAGAGTTCGTCGGGCAGACCGAGCTCAAGGAAAACCTGCGCGTGTTCATCGAGGCCGCGAAGAAACGCGGCGACGCGCTCGACCACGTGCTCCTGTACGGACCGCCGGGGCTGGGAAAGACCACGCTCGCGCACATTATTGCGAGCGAGCTCGAAGTGCCCATCAAGGTGACGTCGGGCCCTGCGTTCCAGAATGCGGCCGAGCTGCTCGGTGTGCTGAGCCACGTCGAGAAGAACCAGGTCATCTTCATCGACGAAATTCACCGCCTGCCGCGCGTGCTGGAAGAGCACTTGTACCAGGCCATGGATTCGCTCAAGTGCGAGCTCATCGTCGACAAGGGACCGAACGCGCGCCACTACACGCTCAACATCGAGCCCTTCACACTGGTGGGAGCCACCACGCGCGCCGGCATGCTGACGGCACCCCTGCGCGACCGCTTCGGCGTTGTGATGCGTCTCGATTTCTACACGCCCGGGGAGCTGTGCACGATCATCCACCGCTCGGCGAAGATCCTCGGAATCGAAGTATCCGAGGACGGTGCCGAAGAGATCGCGCGCCGTTCGCGCGGCACGCCGCGCATCGCCAACCGGCTCCTGAAGCGCACGCGCGACTTCGCGCAGGTGCAGGGCAAGACATCGATCGACCGCGCATCGGCCGACTACGCGCTGGAGCGCCTGCGCGTGGACAAGCGCGGCCTCGACGAGATGGACCGGCGCATTTTGCAGTCCATCGTGGAGAAGTTCGGCGGCGGTCCGGTGGGAATCCAATCGCTCGCGGTCGCCGTGAGCGAGGAGCAGGAAACCATCGAGGATGTGTACGAGCCGTTCCTGATCCAACAGGGTTTTCTACAGAGGACGCCGCGCGGTCGCGTGGCGACACCGCTGGCGCTTACCCATCTTGGGATCGCCGGAGCTGCACCCGCCGAGGGTGACTCCGGTCGCTTGTTTTAGTCGCCGCTGTCGCGGCCACGTCTCTCATGCGTGTTTCTGATTTTTCCTTCGAACTTCCCTCCGAACTGATTGCGCAAGAGCCGGCACCGGAGCGCACAGCGAGCCGATTGATGGTGGTTGCGCGCGATGGCAGCGCGCCCGCGCAACACACGACGTTTGCACATCTCCCCGACTTTCTCCGCGCTGGTGACGTCCTGGTTGTGAATCGGACACGTGTCATTCCGGCGCGCATGTTTGCGACGCGCACGGACGGCGTGCAGTTCGAGATATTCTTTCTTTCCAAATCCGACGAGCGCCATTTCATGGCGTGGGCGAAGCCGGGCAAGAAACTGCGGCCGGGCAACGTGCTCGAGATGGC
>DATEHD010000478.1:0-4578 GCA_035279765.1 Candidatus Krumholzibacteriia bacterium
TATTCGCCGTCGACGAGCACCTCGGTCGGGTTGGCGTCCATCTTGTCCAGCCCGTAACGCTGGATCTTGCGGTACAACGTGGACGCGTTGATGCCCAGGATCTGGCTGGCCTTCTTCTTCTGCCAGTTGGTATCCGTAAGCACTTTGATCAGGTACTCGCGCTCCAGCTCGTCCAGCGTCACCTGCGCGCGCTCGGTGATGAGGGTGCTGGTCCCGACCTCGCGCTGGCGGATCTTGTCCGGCAGCGATTCCACAGTGATCTGCGACGTATCCTCTAGAATCGTGGCGCGCTCGACCACGTTCTCCAGCTCGCGCACGTTGCCCGGCCAGTCGTAGTTGACAAGAATCTCCATGGCGTCGCGCATGATGCCCTTCTGGCGCTCCGTCGGGAGGTCGTCGTTGTACTTCTTGAGGAAATGCTGCACCAGCAGCGGGATGTCGTCACGGCGGCGCCGCAGCGGCGGCAGATGGACCGGAATCACGTTCAGGCGGTAGTATAGGTCGGCGCGGAAGCGCTCCTGCTTGATCGCCTTCTCGAGATCGGCGTTGGTGGCCGCCACCAGGCGCACGTCCACCTTGATGGGATTGGTGCCGCCCACGGGGATCACCTCGCGCTCCTGCAGGACGCGCAGGAGCTTGACCTGAATGGTGGGCGAAGTCTCGCCGATTTCATCCAGGAAAAACGTGCCGCCCTGCGCGACTTTGAAGAGGCCTTCCTTGTCACGGATGGCACCCGTGAAGGATCCCTTCACATGGCCGAAGAGCTCGCTCTCGAGGAGGCTCTCCGGGAGCGCTCCGCAGTTGATGCTCACGAACGGACCGCTGGCACGCGATGAACGGAAATGAATCGCGCGCGCGATCAGCTCCTTGCCGGTGCCGCTCTCGCCGTACACAAGAATGGTGCTCTCCGTGTCCGCCACCTTGTCGACAAGATGGTAGATGCGCTGCATCTCCTCGCTCTTGCCGATGATTGTCTTCAAGTCGCTCGTTTTCTTGAGCTGCTTCTTGAGCAGCACGTTTTCCGTGCGCACGCGCTTCATGTCCAGCGCGTTGCGCACCACCATCTTGATCTCGTCGTTCTTGGCGTGTTTGATCAGGTAGTGGAACGCGCCCTGGTTCACCGCCTCGATGGCGGTCTTCTGCGAGGCGTACGCCGTCATGATCACCACCGGCATGGTGGCGTCGAGACGCTTGATCTCGCGCAGCACTTCCATGCCGTCCATGCCGGCCATCTTGATGTCGGTAAGAACCACGTCGAACTTGGACGCGGCCACCTCCTCGACAGCCTTCTTGCCGGTGCTCACCGTCGTGATGTCGTAGCCTTCCTTTCGCAGCATGATGGAAAGGAACTGGCACATGCTCTTTTCGTCATCGACGACCAGGATCCGCTCTCCAGCCATTGGGAATTCCCTTCGTTTCGGTACGGGTTGCTACTCGCTCGCCGCCAGAGCAACCTCCGCGGCCTTTGACTTCTCACGCGCCGGCGCATTGACCGGCAGGACAATCGTGAACACCGCTCCGCGCTCGGCGTTCTTGAACTCGATACTTCCACCGTGCGCGGTGACAATCTTGTTGGCCATCGCGAGGCCGAGCCCGGTGCCACCATCCTTGGTGGTGAAAAACGGCTCGAACATCCGCTCCAGCCCGTCGGGCTCGATGCCGGGACCGCTGTCCTGGAACGCGATCCGCACTCCCTGTTCGGCGGCGCTCACCGCGTCGATCTCCAGCGTGCCGCGGTTCTCCATCGCCTCGCACGCATTGACGGCCAGGTTCATGAACACCTGGCGCATCTGCTCGTCGTCCATCCACACGTCCGGCAGCGCCGGCTCGAAGGTGGTGCGGATGGTGACGCCCTCGCTCTTCTCCGTGTTCTGCTTCACCAGCGTCACCACATCATCGATGCAGCGCGCCAGCTTCGACGGAACCCGGCGCGGCGTGCGCAGCCGTGCAAATTCCAGAAAGTCGGAGATGATCCGGTCCAGCCGGTCCGACTCGCGCATGATGAGCTCCATCAGGCGCTTGTTCTCTCCATCCAGCGCCAGCTCGTGATAGAGCATCTCGATGGAGCCGCTGATCGACGCCAAAGGATTGCGCAATTCGTGTGCGATGCCCGCCGAGAGCTCGCCCACCGCGGCGAGACGGTCCGCCTTGCGCACGCGCTCGCGCATCTCGTGCACCTCGGTCAAATCCTGGAACACGGCGATGACACCGCGTCTTTGTTGCGTTCCGTCCGTGAGCGGCGAGATGCTGATGCCCATGGGACGGTAGGCGCCCGCGCGCGAGTGTCCCGATATCTCCTGCCGGCGCCGCACCCGCTCGCTGGCCAGCGACTGCACCAGCTCGTGCGCGAGGTCCGGTGCGCGCCGTCCCAACGACGTGTCCACGTGGTGCGCCAGCACCTCTTCCTTGCGTAGCTCGAGAATCTCCTCGGCGGCCGCGTTCATGGTGAGCACGCGCCCGTCGGTGTCCACCACCAGCACGCCGCTCGACATGTTCTCCAGGATGTAATTCGTGTCGATGCGCAATTGCTCGAGCGCGGACTCGGCATACTGCAGGGCGCGCCCCTTGAGCTTGATCCGGTCCGCCAGGTATCCGCCCACCGTGCCCACGAGAAGGAACATGGATGCGTGCATATACGCATCGACAAGTCCGCCCATGTGCGGGTGCGGCATGGCACTCTTGCCCGGCGGTGATATCACGCCCCACGCTTCCAGAAGCTGGAATGCCACGAAGCACGCCGACGAGAGCACCCCCGTCACCAGCCCGCCCGGCATCGCCAGCAGGAACGCGGCCGCGGCAATGGTGAGACAGAACACCGTGGTGAACTGTCCGGAGACACCGCCGCTGTAATAGACGACTCCCGCCGAGAATCCGATGTCCGCCACCACCACCCCCCATGACACCCGCCGGGCCGCCAACCCCATGCGCATCAGCGCGAGCGCGATCGCTCCTACACCCACGCTCACCGCCAGGAGCAGGTAGAGCGGCTTGGCGTTGAACGTGTCCTCCGTCAGCGCCACCATCGTGACGCCGGCCCCGACCACGAGGCAGGCGACGATGGTGCGCAGGAGGAGAAACCGGTCCAGCGCGCGGCGCGGGTCCCTGGCCTGCATACCGCCTTGCAGCGCGCTGTCCACGGACTACTGGTTGCCGACCACGGTCACGAGCTTGAACATCGGCAGGTACATCGCGATCAGCATGCCGCCGACGACGATACCCATGACGACGATCATGACCGGTTCGATGACGGCGGTGAGTGCATCCACCGCCGTGTCCACTTCGCTGTCATAGAACGACGCAATCTTGTCGAGCATTTCGTCGAGCGCGCCGGTCTGCTCACCGACCGCGATCATTGACGTCACCATGGGCGGAAACACGCCGCATGCCTTGAGCGGCTCGGAGATGGTGTTGCCCTGGCTGATGCTCTCGCGCGTCGCGAGCACGGCCCTTTCGACCACCTTGTTGCCGGCGGTGCGGGCCGTGATCTCGAGACCCTGCAGAATCGGAACACCGGACGAGATCAGCGTGCCCAGCGTGCGCGTGAAGCGCGCGACCGAACCCTTGCGGATCACGTTGCCCAGGATGGGCACCTTCAGCATGAGCTTGTCGATGGTGAAACGTCCGCCCTCGGTGCTGTAGTAGCGCTTGAGCCCGATCACCGTACCGGCGACCGCGGCGCCGATCGCCCACCAGAAGTGGCGCAGGAAATCCGAGATGCCGATCACGATGCGCGTGGGCAGCGGAAGCTGGCCGCCGAAGTCGGTAAACATCTTGGCGAACGTCGGAATGATGAACATGAGCATGAAAATGGTGGCGCCGGTGGCGACGCATCCCACCACGGCCGGATACGTAAGGGCGCTCTTCACCTTGCGCTGAAGCGCGTCGAGTTTTTCCAGGAACTGGGCGAGACGGACGAGAATGACGTCCAGAATACCGCCCGCTTCGCCGGCCTCGACCATGTTCACGTAAAGCGCGCTGAAGACTTTCGAGTGCTTGGCCATGGCTTCGCCGAGGGTCGAACCGCCTTCGACGTCGGACATGATCTTGGCGACCGACTGCTTCAGGAATTCCTTCTCCGTCTGCTGGGAAAGAATGTCCAGGCACTGCACCAGGGGCAGACCGGCGTTGATCATGGTGGCGAACTGTCTTGTGAACACGCTGATGTCCTTCACCGCGACGCGATTTCCGCCCGGCATCTTGAACGCCACCTGCGCGCCCTTGGTACGCACCGAGGTAATGATGATCTTGCGCTTGCGCAGATACGAGACCAGCTCGTCCTTGCTCTCCGTCTGGTATTCGCCGGAGAGAAGCTCGCCGCTCGGGCTGCGGCCCTTCCAGAGATATGTGGTCGCCATCTTGGTTCCTTCCTCCCCGCGCTAGCGCGCGGCTCCTGCCGGCTGTCCGAGCATGTTGGACAGCTCGTTGGGGTCGTGACTGCGGCGCATGGCTTCCTCGAGCGCGATGTCCTTGTTGACCACCGCGTTGAAAAGCGCCTGGTTCATGGTCTGCATGCCGTGCTTCTGGCCGGCCTGCATCAGGCCGTAGATCTGGTGCACCTTGTCATCGCGGATCACGGCG
>DATEHD010000479.1:0-2846 GCA_035279765.1 Candidatus Krumholzibacteriia bacterium
GAGACAACCGCCTGGTACGCGCTCGTGGCTTCGTTCTCGCGACCGAGCGCATCCAGACATCGGCCCACACGATACTGCGCGAGCGATGCCAGCTTGTGCTGGAAGTAGCGCGTCAGCACCTTGTTGAATTCGACGATGGCCTGGTCGTACTGGCCGGACTGGTACAGCACTTCACCCAGCACCGCCTGTGCTCGAGCCGCGACCGGCGAGCCGTCGTACTCGCTCGTGACGTTGCGCAGCGCGTCTGCGCCGCCTTCCTTGTCGCCGGTGAGATACGTCGCGGCCGCGCCGCGGAGCTTGGCTTCGGCCTGCACGGCCGGATCCTGCGCCTTGCTCGCCACGTTCGCAAATTCCTCGGCGGCGCTCTTGTAGGAAGCGCTTTTCAAGAACACGTTCGCCTTGGCGAGCATCGCAATGTCGCGCAGATGCGGATCGTTGTACTTGTCGACCACTGCCTGGTAGTGCGCTGCCGCCTGTAGCGGACGCTTCGACGCTTCGTCATTGAGCGCCTGCAAGTAGACGCACGCCGCGTCGAGGGGCGAGCCGCTGGGTTGGGCGTGGACGTCGGCGTACCGCCCCTCGAGAAACGCGGTCGTGCTGGAGGCCAGATCGAAGCGCGGATCGCGCGCGATCCACGGGAAACGCGTGCGCGCCTCTTTGAGTGTCGCATCGGCGAGGCTCACACTGTCGCGACGGATCGCGTTCCACGCCCGGGACAGCAGCGCGTCCGACGCGGCATTCGTGCCGCCGTTGACCTTGAGCCAGTCGCGCCATTCCCTCTCCGCCTGGTCGCTGCGTCCCGCCGCTGCCTCGGACTGGATCTGCGCCAGCAGAGCATCCGCCCCGAGTGGCGCGTCACCGGCCTGACTCGCCGAGGAACGAAACGCGTTGGTCGCATCGTCATAGCGACCGTTGGCAAAGCGGATCTCCCCGCTGAGAAAGTAGGCTGCTGCTTTCTGCGATCCGTCAAGATCGCCGAGCATCGCCGCGATGCGCGCATCGAGATCGTTCAGGGTCTCGCTGCGCTCGACGGCGCCGAGCTGGCGCGCTTTTTCAAAAGTCATCCCCAGATCCGACAACGAGGTCGCCGGCGAAGTGTTTTTCGCCGCTGTCGCGGCTGTGCTTGCCACCGCCACCAGGGCGATGGTCATGAGATGGATTCGTTTCATGACACGCCTCCGTTAGTTGACGATGACCGGGACGCCGCCCTGCGGGCCCGACGTGGTGATTTCGACCTTGTGGTCTTCGGCGCGCAACACGCGACCTTCTTCATCCGTCACCACGAGGCGATAGGTGTAGAAGCCGTCGGGCAGTGTCATGCCGTTCTCATCCTTGCCGTCCCACATCACGTGGGCCGGAGGCGTGCCCATGCCGCCAAACGTGCGCACGATCTGGCTGCTCTTGTCGATCACGTCGAGCTGCCATGTCTTGGTCTCGGCTTTGGTACGCGATTCGATGTTGATCTTGGTCACCGAGTTTTCACCGATGGGCGAAAACACGTCCGGCGTCGCGTATGAGTTGGCGAAGAAGCCGCCGAAGCGGTATGACACGGCCACGTAGTGCACGAGACCGAGCTCGTGGTCGTTCATGCCGTAGTCGAACTGCATCTGCGGATTGAGGCGATAGCTGAAGCCGCCCGCTGCTTCGTTGTCGTTGTAGCCGGCGCGTATGCCGAACGAATCCATGAACCACATCTCGGTGCCGGCATGGAGCGTGGTCCCGGGGCCGTCGCGGTGGTCGGCTTCCAAAGAAAGCAGGCCCTTGCCGTGCATGTACCCCAACGCCACCCCGCCGCGCACCTCGAGCGGGTACGTCTCGGTGACATCACGCGGTGAGAGCGACGGACCGCCCACGTTGAGCATGGAGAGGCCGAGCTTCACGCGCGGTGTGACGCTGTAGAGAGCGCCCAGATCCGCACCCACGCCCGACGACTTGAAGTCCTCCACCTGCTGGGTGACGATCTTCAGGTTCGCGCCCAGCGCCAATTTCGGCGTGAGACTCTTGGATGCGCTGATGAGGAACGCCATGTCCTTGTCATTGAATGTACCGAGCGATGTGTTGAGCTCGTCGGTGCGCTCGAAGCCGCCGCTCGAGAGCGACAGCATCGAGAAACCGAGTGTCGGGAGACGGCGCGCGGGCATCACGAAGGAGAGCGTGTTGATCGCCGTGTCTTCGAAATAGCGCGCGGTTTCAAAATGCACTTCGTTCTGAAGTGATTGCGTAAGACCGGCGGGGTTCCACACCATCGCGAGCGGATCGTCCGCCGCGGCGACAAACGCGCCGCCGAGACCGATCGAGCGCGCGGATGCGTACCGCGACAGCCAGTCACCGGGCATGCCGCTCGACGCGTCTGCCGCGCGGGCGACATTGTGAATCAGGACCAGTGCCGCGAACGCGGGTGTGCCGCGCAGGACGGCCCGAAGCATCGAACGGATTTTGTTGATACGACGCATGGGTGTCTCCTCCTTAGCGCACGACCGCAATCTTGCGGCTCATGGAGTGAAGGGTTTCGCCCTGGCCGGCCGCTTCGATGTGAAGCACGTAGCCGCCGCTGGCGACGATATCGCCCTTGCCGTTCTTGCCGTCCCACAGCACAGTGTTGAGACCCGCGCTGCCGCCCTGCGAACCCGGCGTGAAGCTCTTCTGGAGGACGAGTCCGCCGGTCAGAGTGAAGATTTTCATCGTCACCGTGGCGTTGTCGTCGAGCTTGTACGCGATCGTCGTCGGCGCTTCTTCCGGGTGGAACGGATTGGGAAAGTTGGTGAGATAACCGCCGGCCGCGGTCGGGTCCACGATCGCGGTCTCAATATTGAGATCAGCGCTGAGCCCGCCCGATACCGCGTGCA
>DATEHD010000480.1:0-10339 GCA_035279765.1 Candidatus Krumholzibacteriia bacterium
CGCTCCTCGCCCGTGAACCGCTCGCGGCTGTCGAGGTGACCGACAGCACGCGCATCGATTTCTCGCTTCCCGATGAGGCGACCTTCCTGGCGCACGTCGAGAAGGAGAACCCCGGCCTCCGCGTCCAGGACATGACGATTGAGCAGGCGAAGCTAACCGTCGAGCTGGAACGCAAGCTGCGCATGCCCGATTTCACGCTGGGCCCGAATATCGAGTATCTCAAGGACGAGCAGACCTATGACCTCGGCGTTTCGCTCCCGCTCCCGCTGTGGGACCACCGCAAAGGCGAAATCGCCACTGCCACCGCCGAACAGGAGCGCACGCTGGCCGAGCGCGACAGGCTTCGCGCTGAAGTTCTGTCCGACGCCGGCGCCGCGTATGAATCGACCGCCGGTGCCCTGGAATCGCTGGCACTGTTCACGCCCGATCTGCGCGCGCGCATGAACGAGGCCATCAACGCAGCCGCCCAGGGCTACCGCGAAGGCCGTGTCACGCTGCTCACTTATATCGAGATCCAACGCACGTTCTTCGAGATGCAATCCGACTATATCGACGCCATGCAGACGCTGATCGACGCGCGCGCCGCGCTCGAGACCGCGGCCGGCGTGTCGCTCGAGACCCTCATCGAAACACCGTCCGGAAGGTGATGTTCATGACTCGCCGCCTCGTGCTTCCGATGTTGTTCGCACTGCTCGTCGTCGCATGCCACCGCGCGCCCCAGGAAGAAGAGAAGGCACCGCCGGCGGCAGAGAAGAACGTGGTGAAGCTCGCCCCGGAGGCCGTGCACAACGCCGGCATCGAGAGCGTGGTGGTGGCGCGCGGCAAGGTCGACGTGCCGCTGGTCGTGCCGGGCCACCTCAGCTTCGACGTCAATCGCACCGGCCAGGTGACCTCCACGCTCGACGGACGCATCACGCAGATGAATTACGACGTGGGCCGGCAGGTGGGAAAAGGCGATGTGATGGTACTCGTCGATGCCCCCGACCTGCTCCACCCGCTGGAGCTCAAGGCCCCCATGGCGGGGCGCGTGGTCGAGCGGCACGGTGCCGTCGGCGAGCTCATCGACAAGGCGACGCCGCTCTATACCATCAGCGACGTCGCCACATTGTGGTGCATCGGCAATGTCAACGAGTCCGACATGTCGTTGATAAAGCTGGGACAGCCGGCCACCGTGACCGTGCTCCCCTATCCCGGCGACAAATTTTACGGCAGGGTGATCCGCGTCGGCGACAGCGTGAACGAACAGACGCACACGCTCGAGGTGCGCATCGAGGTGCAGAACCAGGGCGACATGTTGAAGGCCGGCATGTTCGCGAATGCGGCGCTGCGCACCACATCGTCCGCGGAGGGGCTCTTCGTCCCCGACGCGTCGGTGCAGAATGTGGGTGGGCGCAGCACGGTGTTCGTCGAGGAAGCACCCGGCACCTACCGCGCCACCGAGGTGCGGCTGGGCCGCGAGATCGGAACCATGCACGAAGTGCTCGACGGCCTCACCGCCGGCGTACACGTCGTGACCACCGGAAGCTTCATCCTGAAGAGCGAGCTGCTCAAGGGCGAGATCGAGGGATAACGAATTTGATCCAGCGCCTGGTTGCGTTTGCGCTCCATCAGCGTCTGCTCGTGTGCCTGTTCGGAGTCATGCTCGTGGTGGCGGGCGTGTGGGCCGCACTGCGCCTCCCCATCGACGCCGTTCCCGATATTACACCCGTACAGGTGAGCATCAACACGCGCGTCACCTCGTTCGCCCCCGAGGAAGTCGAGCGGCTCGTCACCTATCCGCTCGAAGTCTCGATGAGCGGGCTTCCGCGCCTCCAGTTCACGCGTTCGCTCTCGCGCTACGGCGTCTCCCAGATCACGCTGCAATTCAAGGACGGCACCGACGTGTACTGGGCGCGCCAGCTCGTGGCCGAGCGCCTGCAGTCCGCGCGCGATGCGTTGCCCCCGGGCATTGCGGAACCCGAGATGGGCCCGATCGCGTCGGGCCTGGGCGAAATCTATTTCTACGTAATCGAGCCCAAACCCAATTCCGGACTCACGCTGGAGGACGCGCGCACGGCCCAGGACTGGATCGTGAAGCCGATGCTGCGCAGCGTGCCCGGCGTCACCGAAGTCGCCACCATCGGCGGCTACGAGCAACAGATCCAGGTGGCACCCGACTTGGTCCGCCTGCGCGCCTATGGTCTCACCCTCGACGACGTCGCGCGCGCGGTGGAAGCGGCCAACGCCAACGCCGGCGGCGGCTACATCGAGCGCAACGGCGAGCAGGTCACCGTGCGCGCGGTGGGGCGCGCGGAAACCACGGACGATCTCGCCGGCGCGGTGATTGCCCTGCGCGACAATGTCGCCATCAAGGTGAGCGACGTGGCAACGGTCGGCATTGGCCGCGCGCTGCGCGCGGGCTTCGCCATGCGCAACGAGCGCGAGGCAGTGCTGGGCTCGGCACTGATGCTGATGGGTGAGAACAGCCGCGAGGTGGCGAAGCGCGTCGAGAAGCGCATCGAAGAGGTGCGCGCGTCGCTCCCGCCCGGGCTGGAGATCACGCCCGTGTACACACGCACCACGCTTGTCGAAGAAACCATCCACACCGTGGCCATGAATCTCCTCCACGGCGGGCTGCTCGTGTTCGCCGTACTGTTCCTGACCCTCGGACACCCGGGCGCCGCCATCGTGGTGGCGCTCGCCATTCCGCTCTCCATGATGTTCGCAATGATCGGCATGGTGAAGGGTGGCATCAGCGGCAATCTCATGAGCCTGGGTGCGATTGACTTCGGCCTCATCGTTGACGGCGCGGTGGTGATGACCGAGAACGCGGTACGGCGCATGGGTCGCGAACACGAAACACTCGGGCGTCATCTCTCACGCGAAGAGCGGCGGCTCACCACACTTGACGCCTGCGCCGAGATGGGACGGCCGGTGGCGTTCGCGGTCGCCATCATCATCATCGTGTATCTCCCCATCCTGGCGCTCCAGGGTGTGGAAGGACGCATGTTCCGCCCCATGGCGTTCACCGTGATCCTCGCGCTGGTGGGCTCGCTCCTGATTGCACTCACGCTGGTGCCGGCACTGGTGTCGCTGGTCGTGACCGGCAAGGGCGGCGCGCACGAGAGCCGCTTCGTGCGCGCGGCAGGCCGCGTGTACCGTCCCGCGCTCACGCGCGCGTTGCGCCGCCCGCTCGTGACCATGCTCGTGGCACTCGTGCCGCTCGTCATCGCAGCATTCCTGTTCCCGCGCCTCGGCGCCGTGTTCCTGCCGCGCCTGGAAGAAGGCTCGATCGATGTGCGCGTAACCAAGCTGCCCAGCGCCGCCCTGAGCCAGTCGCTCGCCATCGACAAGCAGGTGATCCCGATCCTGATGCGCTTTCCCGAGGTGTCCGGCATCTTCACGCACGCGGGCTCGGCTGACATCTCCACCGACCCCGCGGCCGCCAACGACACCGACGTCATGCTCACGCTGCGTCCGCGCAAACAATGGAAGACTGCGAAGGACCAGTCTGCACTCGCGCAGGCGATGGAAGATTCACTGGGCGATCACGTGGCAGGCTGCACGTATGGTTTCACGCAACCCATCGAGGACCGCTTCGATGACCTGCTCGCGGGCATCAGCGGCGACGTGGGCGTCATGATCTATGGCGAGGACTACGACGTGCTGCGGCGCGTCGCGGGACAGGTGCAGGACGTGCTCCGCGCGACGCCGGGCTCACAGGGCGTGCGCTTCGACATGGGCTCGACAGCGCCGGTTCTGGAAGTGCGTCCCCGCCGTGACGCGCTCGCTCGCTACGGTCTCGCAGTGGGCGACGTGAACGACGTCGTCTCGGTGGCTCTGGCGGGGCGTGAAGTCGGCCAGTGGATCGAAGGCGACCGCCACCTCGACATCGTTCTGCGCCTTTCCGACGTCGAGCGCACCGACTTGAACGTGTTGCGCAATCTTCCCGTGCCCGCCGCGGCGACGGGACTGCGACTCTCCGATGTGGCAGACATCACCTTCACACAAATGCCACCCACGTTGTTGCGCCGCATGGGCAGCCGCTACGTCGTGGTGGAGAGTTACGTGAACGGACGCGACCTGGGGGGATTCGTGGGCGATGTGCAGGCGCGCATCCGTCACGACGTAAAGCTGCCGCCCGGATATTCGATCGACTACGGCGGACAGTTCGAAACCTACCTGGCGGCGCGCAACCGCCTCGCCATCGTCGTGCCGATTGCGCTCAGCCTGATCCTGCTCCTCCTGTTCAGCGCGTTTCAGAGTTTGCGCCAGGCGCTGCTCGTCTTCACGGGCGTTCCGCTCGCGGTGACCGGCGGTGTGATGGCGCTCTTCCTGCGCGGACTTCCCTTCAGTATCTCGGCCGGTGTGGGCTTCATTGCGTTGAGCGGTGTGGCGGTGCTCAACGGAGTCGTGATGGTGAGTCGCTTCAACAGCCTGCGCGACGAAGGAGCCAGCGCACATGATGCCGCCTACGAAGGTGCGCTCGAGCGCCTGCGTCCCGTGCTGATGACGGCGCTGGTGGCAAGTCTGGGCTTCGTGCCGATGGCGATCGCGCACGGCACCGGCGCCGAAGTGCAGCGCCCGCTCGCCACCGTGGTGATCGGCGGCCTCATCTCTTCGACGCTGCTGACGCTCCTGGTGCTGCCGGTGCTCTACAGCCGCTTCGAACGCGACGGCAAGAAAGCATAGCGTTCAACTCTGTCACGCACGCGCTTTCGCCAACTCGGCGGCAGTTCTCGCCGTGTCAGGTGCCCCCAGCTTCTCGCACAGGTTGGCAAAGTCCACCGACGGTGCTCTCCATTTCAGATCGTTGACAGTTTCGAACACGGGGGCATCCGTGCGCAGCGTGGCGAGGTCACGAAAGAGCAACGCGTCGTTCCAGTGCTCGCGCAGCGTTGCCGACAGCGTCGCCGTATTGCGCAGCCCGGCCGGCCACGCGGCCGGATCGTGCGGAATATCCTCGAGATGGCGATGACGGCCGAGCAGCGTCGCCGCCGTCCTGGCACCGAACCCACTGATGCCGGGAAATCCATCCGCCGAATCGCCCACCAGGGCCAGGTAGTCCGGAATCGATTCCGGATCCACTCCGAATTTTTCCCGTACACCGTTTGCGTCGCGCACGATGTTGCTGCGCCTGTCGAGCTGCACCACGCGCGTGCCGCTGACGGACTGCGCGAGATCCTTGTCCGGTGTGCAGATGAAAACCCGTGTCACCCGCTTGTCGGCAGCGGCGCGCTTCGCGGCGGCGGCCAGCGCGTCGTCGGCTTCCTGGTCGATCATCGCCCACACCACGACACCCATCGCTCGCAATGCATCCTCGAGCGGATGAAACTGCCGCCACAACGCGGGGTCGATGCCCTCGCCCGTCTTGTAGCCGGCGTACATGGTGTTGCGAAAGGACTCGATGACGTGGTCGGTGGCGACCCCGACGTGGGTGGCCCCGCCGCGCAGCATGCCGAGCACCGAGTTCATCACGCCGAGGACGGCGCCCACCTCCTGCCCGTCCGCGTCCTTGCGAGGCGGGACCGCATAATAATGACGGAAGAGCTCGTAGGTGCCGTCGATCAGATGGACTTCCATGGGGGTAGAAAATAGCGGGTTTGGCGGGCGCGGGCGAGGTCTGGAAAATGTTGCCCGGGACGCCCTGAGAAGGGCTCGCACTTTTGCCCCAAGTTGTGTACAATGCGGCCACCGGGAGAGATAGCCTCTCCTAATTTTTAGTGCCGCAAGATAGTCACTCCTAACTTTTGGATGAATGCAGTATCGACTCGATCCTGTCAGCCCGGGTCGACTTGGAGAGAGGCGCTGTGACGATTACGATTCAGGACACCACCGGCATCAAGCCAATTTGTTTTCGCATTCCAACTGACCGACAAAATCTTGCGGGGATTGAGCAGCGTCTCGACGCGTGTACGAGGTATCGGCGATGAGCGTGCAGAGAACTGAAGCTGCCCGCGTGCAGGTCACTGCCGATCCGATGAAACCTGCGCGGCCGTACCGGCCTGCAGTCACGGCTGTCCTTCTGATCGGAGGCTTCGTCGTGGCGGCGGTCGTCCTCTGGATCTTCCTCGCCAACGGTGGTGTGCCCGATGTCACCACGCAGGGCCTCAGCACTACGTCGGTAGCATTCAGCAGCGGCATCCTCGTGTTCCGGGAAGGACTCGAAGCCGTTCTGGTCCTGGCCGCAGTGACCGCGGGTCTCATCCGCTACAAGCGTAATTTCTGGACGCCGATCCTGATCGGCACGACGGCCGCCTTGATCGCGACAGTCGCCACCTGGTTCATCGCCGTCGCGGTCATCTCGTCGATCAGCGCGCCGGAACTGGCCGTGCAGGCTGGCACCGGCCTGCTCGCCATCGTAGTCCTGCTCGTGGTGATGAACTGGTTCTTCCACAAGCTCTACTGGACCGGCTGGATCTGCCATCACCGCAGTCGTCGCGACCAGATATTCAAGGAGCCCTCCGCCACAGCGACGAGCGTTTTCATCGGACTCGTTTCACTTGGCTTCACGGTTATCTATCGCGAAGGCTTCGAGGTTGTGCTGTTCCTGCAGGATCTTCGACTCAAAGCCGGAAGCGCCATCGTTCTTTCGGGAGCCGGTATCGGACTCGCGCTCACAGGGATTGTCGCGACGCTCACCTTCGCCGTGCATCGACGTCTGCCGTATAGAAAAATGCTTGTCTACACGGGTGTCATACTCGCGGGAGTGCTCATTGTAATGGTGGGAGAGAGCGCTCAAGAGATGCAACTCGCCGGATGGCTCCCGACGCATCAGCTTGATATCCCGTTTCCCGGATGGCTGGGGGTCTGGTTTGCGACTTTCCCGACCGTGGAAGGCCTCTCGGCCCAGCTCCTGGCAGCGGTTCTCGTGCTGGGCTCATACTTCTGGGTGCAGCGTCGCGTCACGAAGGCCAAGCCTGCGTTTCTCGCAACGGCACGCGCGACGACATCGCTGCTCGACGGGGAGACGCAATGAGCCGTGTCGACGCGGCCACACGAGTGTGAACTCTTCAGGATACGGAGCTCCCCTCCATGCACCGAGACACCGAGATTCTCCACGCCGGATATCGAGATCATCACGCCAACGGGCCCTTCATGAACGGGCCGCAGTTCTCGGCGACCTACGTCGCATCCGGAGAACCATCTGAACATCGCTATACGTACGGACGCACAGGCAATCCCACCTGGTCGGCGTGGGAAGACGCGTTGGGGAAAATCGACGGTGGTGAGTCGGTGGCGTTCGCGTCGGGCATGGCCGCGAGCGCGGCTATTTTCGGGACGGTGCTGCGGCCGGGAGACGTGGTCGTCATGCCGGCGGACTCGTATTACACAACACGCATGGTGGCGTCGGGCTGGCTGGACTCCATCGGCATCAAGGTGCGGTCCGCCCCCACGCGCGACAACGCCCAGCTCCATCACCTCGACGGTGCGCGCCTCCTGTGGATCGAGACGCCCACCAACCCGCAGCTCGACGTGTGCGACATCGCGCTCCTCGTGCGCGCGGCGCACACGCACGGCGCGCTGGTCGCCGTCGACAACACCACCGCAACCGGCTACCTCCAACATCCCCTGCGCCTCGGCGCCGATTTCGTGATCGCCAGCGACACCAAAGCGCTCACCGGCCACAGCGACATCATTCTCGGTCATGTCTCCACGCAGGATGCCGAAAAGGCCACCGCGCTGCGCACGTGGCGCACGCAGCAGGGTGCGATTCCCGGACCGATGGAAGTGTGGCTCGCACATCGCTCGCTGGCGACGCTCGGTGTGCGTTCGGCACGACAGTGCGCAACTGCCATGGCGCTGGCATCGACGCTCGCGGCGGACAAGAGCGTGAGCGCGGTGTACTACCCCGGCCTCGAGAGCCATCCCGGGCATGCCATCGCACGCGCACAGATGGAAGCCTACGGCCCGGTCGTCAGCTTTGACCTCGCAACCAGGTCCCGGGCGGAAAAATTCCTGGGCTCCCTCACGCTCGTGCGCGAAGCCACCAGTTTTGGCGGCGTGCACTCGAGCGCCGAACGCCGCGCGCGCTGGGGCGGCGACGCCATCAGCGAAGGATTCATCCGCTTCAGTGTGGGATTGGAATCGGCCGAGGATCTGCTGGCCGATGTGGCGACGGCGTTGCGCGCGGCCGGTCGCGCGTAATCACGCGCCGCGTGGCGCGCCACTCATTTGCCGGCGAGCATCTGCACCAGCTCGAGCAGCAGCGCGCGCTGGGCAGGATTGATCTTCTCGGCCGCCGCCTCCAGCGAGAACCATTCCGCGCGATCGATTTCCGGAAAGCTGCGCTGTTTTCCGGATCGGGGCGGCCATTCCATCTCGAATGTGTTGCTCTGGATTGCGCGCGCATCGAGGTTGCCTTCGAGTGCGAACGCGTAGACGACCTTGCCGCTTTTCTGGGTGATGGGTGCGAGCGCCACGAAGTCCCCGTTCACCGCCGTGCCGGTTTCCTCCTCGAACTCGCGGCGTGCCGCCACCAGCGCCTCCTCGTCATCAAACTCGCCCTTCGGAATCGTCCAGACCCCGAGGTCCTTACGCGCCCACAAGGGCCCGCCGGGGTGAACGAGGAGGACCTGGAGCGCACTGTCAATGTACCGGTACATGAGAATTCCCGCGCTCTGTTTCACGCCGTGAAAAATGACTGAAACCGCGCTTCGCGTGCGAGCCTTTTCTGCGCTCCCACGCAGCGGCTCATAGGTACTTTCACGGATAGTAGTCATCCACTTGTCTCTTCGATAATAATGTAACTTATTGGCATCGTATGAAGGATCAACCCAACGCCATACCCCCTGGGGGCAAACCCGGTTTTCGTCGCACCCTGAGCGGTCACGTCCGCCGCACGCTCGACCGCCTGTTCGGCAAACGTGCCTTCCGCTCCGAGCTCGACGACGAGCGCAGCGCGCGTGAGCTGTTGCGCGTGACCCTGGACAGCATCGGCGATGCAGTAATCGTCACCGACGAAACCGGACGCATCCGCACCCTCAATCCCGAAGCGGAACGGATCACCGGATGGAAGCAGCGCGAGTGCGCCGGCCGGCCTCTCGCGGATGTGTTTCGCATCGTTAACGAGCAGAGCGGCGTCACCGTGGACAGCCCCGTCGACAACGTTCTGCGCAGTGGCGGCGTCTCCGGGCTCGCCAATCACACCATCCTGATTGCGAAGGACGGTACTCGCGTACCCATCGACGACACCGCCAGTCCGATCCAGGGGAAATCCGGGCCATTGCAGGGTGTCGTGCTCGTGTTCCGGGATGTGACCGGCGCGCGCAACGCGGAGCGCGCCCAGGCCCACCTCGCGGCCATCGTGCATTATTCGGGTGACGCCATCGTAACCAAGAATCTGGACGGCATCGTGCAGACGTGGAACGCCGCCGCGGAGAAACTCTTCGGGTACCGGGCCGACGAGATCATCGGGAAGTCGATCACCATGCTGCTTCCGCCCGAGCGGTTGCACGAGGAGGCGGAGATCCTGGCGGGGTTGCGTGCCGGCCGGGCCTCCGAGCGTCTGGAGACTGTGCGTGTCACCAAGGATGGGCGCCGGCTCTACGTCTCGGTGAACATATCGCCTCTGCGTGATCGTGACGGAGTGATCATCGGTGCGAGCAAGATCGTGCACGACATCACCGATCGCAAAATCGCCGAGGTGGCGTTGCGTGAGCGCGAAGAGGCGCTGCGCGAAGCCGACCGGCGCAAGGACGAATTCCTCGCCGTGCTCTCGCACGAGCTGCGCAATCCGCTGGCCCCCATCCGCATGGCGGTGAGCCTTCTGCGCCGGCGCGGATCCGCCGACCCCGAGGAACGTTCGCTGCACGACGTCATCGACCGGCAGGCAGCGCAGCTCGCGCGGCTGCTCGAAGACCTGCTCGACGTGAACCGGATCCGTTCCGGAAAGATCGCGCTGCGCCGCGAGCCCATCAACCTGGGCGATGCCGTGTCGCGCGGACTGGAATCCGTGGCGCCTCAGATCGTGGCCAAGCGCCAGGAGCTCACTGTCGATCTGCCCGAAGAGGCGGTGTGGGTGAACGCCGACGCGGCGCGCATGACCCAGGTGGCCGCCAACCTGCTCAGCAACGCGTCGAAGTACACCGGCCACGAGGGCCACATCGCGCTCAGCCTCGTACGCGGCGACAAAGACGCCGTGTTGCGGGTGCGCGATACCGGCGTCGGCATCGGCAGCGAACAGATGACGCGCATCTTCGACATGTTCGCCCAGGCGAGCTCGACGCTCGACCGCAGCGAGGGCGGGCTCGGCGTGGGCCTCGCCATCACGCGCATGCTTGTCGAGCTGCACGGCGGCACCGTCGAGGTAAACAGCGAAGGAGCGGGCCGCGGGAGCGAGTTCGTCGTGCGCATCCCG
>DATEHD010000481.1:0-4218 GCA_035279765.1 Candidatus Krumholzibacteriia bacterium
CGTTGAAGATGTAGTAGCCGCCGCCCAGCTCGGCGTAGATGATCCCGAGCTCGACCATTCCGCCGATCTCGAGAGGGATCACGTTGAGCTTCGCATCGCTGAAACGAAAGTAGCTCGCACGCGTGTCGAGCGAGAGGCGCACCAGAGCGTCCTCGCTGTCGTGACCCCTGGGCGGAAGGAGCGGAATCTCCTGGCGCAGACCGCCGCCCCACCCGTCTTCACTCTGGTCCTTCATGTTCCACCAGGAGCCCATGATCCCGAACGCGTGCGCATGCGGCGCCATAACCATCAAAGCGGTAAAGGCAAATACCGCGGCAACAAGAAAACGCTTCATTTGAACCTCCATCGGGGGACGTTATGTTCCGTCGGGAGCGTGCAAGTGAAAGATGCGCACCGCGTACCGCCCGGCAAAATTGTTCTTTTTCGGGGCTTCTCTGCATGAAACAATGGACCTCCGCATAGTTGCGGACCGCATATGAGTACTTCTTCTGCTTACCATCGGACGTTTCTCGCCATCCTCGTAGGCATAATTACGGTTGCCTTTCTGATGGTGATGCGGAGTTTTCTCGTCACCATCATGCTGGCGGCGATTTTCACCGTGATGGTGTATCCGGGATACCGGTTCGTGCTGTCGCGGTGTCACGGCCGCGAACGCCTGGCGGCGGGTTTCTACATGATTCTCATCGCGCTTGTCGTGATCATCCCGGCGATTGCGTTCCTGGGGGTGCTCATCTCGCAGGGCGTCCAGATCAGCTCCGACGCGACGACATTTATCCAGCAGCACGTGCGCTCCGGCGATCTCACCGAGAAGATCCAGCACCTGCCGTATGCGGATCGTTTCCTTCCGCACCGCGATCAGATCATCACCAAGGTGACGGAGCTCACGTCATCCCTGGCGAGCTTCGTCGTGGCGCGGCTCAAGGATTTCACCAAGAGCACGCTCAATGTCGTGGTGCAGGCCGCGTTGATGTTCTACGCCATGTACTTCTTCCTGATGGACGGGCCGCACCTCTTGAAAGTCACCACCGAATATCTGCCGCTCTCCAAGACCGAGCGCGCGCAGCTGATCGAGCGTTTCGCCGCCGTGTCCATCGCCACCATCAAGAGTACGGTGGTCATCGGTTTCGTGCAGGGGCTCATGGGTGGCATCGGCTTTGCCGTCGCGGGCGTACCGGGAGCGGCCTTCTGGGCCGCGATCATGATCGTGCTGGCCATGATCCCCGGTATCGGCACGGCGTTGATCTGGATCCCCGCTGTTGGCTACATGCTGCTCCTGGGGCGGTACACGACCGGAATCGTGCTGGCGCTCTACTTCACGCTGGCGGTGGGAACCATCGACAACTTCCTGCGCCCGCGACTGGTGGGAAAGGGAGCGCAGATGCACGAGCTGCTCGTGCTGCTCTCGACACTCGGCGGACTGCTCGCATTCGGGCTGGTGGGCTTCATCATCGGGCCCGTGATCGCTTCGCTTTTCATTACACTGTGGGTCATCCAGGGCGCGCCGGTGCGGGCGGCCGACGACTCCGACTTCGATTGATCGCGCTCGCGCGCTTCGAAAGGATGCTATGAACTTCATCAAGACCGTGCTCGCCGTGCTGGTTGCGCAGTTCCTGCTCATGTTCACGATCTTCTTTGGTCTGGGCGTGATGGGGACGTTGTTCAGCCACAATGGCGGCGTGCACGTGGACAAGGGCTCGTATCTCATCATCGATATCTACGGCGACATTCGGCCTTACGATGCGCCCGAATCGATTTCGAGCTCGATCTTCGGCAAGGAGCAGACGCTGACGAGCATCCTCGAAGACCTGGAGAAAGCGGCCGCGGACAAGCGTATCGACGGCGTGATCATGAAGATCTCGGACAGCAACTCGTTTGGCCTGGCATCGCTCGAAGAGCTGCGCGACGCCATCGGCAAGGTGCAGAAGGCGGGCAAGGAAGTGCTCGCGTACTCCGACGGCCTCGACCGCAACGCGCTCTACCTGGCGTCGGCATGTGATTCCATTTTCATGCCCGAGATCGCCGACGTTTCCTTCACAGGCATGGGTGAAACCGACATGTTCGCCAAGGGGACGCTCGACAAGCTCGGCGTGCACCAGAATCTGCACAAGATCAAAGACTACAAGACGGCTGCCGAGACGCTGCAGCGCGAGGACATGTCGCCGGCGGCCAAGGAAATGGCGGGCTGGATGATCGACGAGATCTGGGACATGGAACTCGGCGCGATCTCGCGCGACCGCGGCATCGCGGTGGATTCACTGGAGACGTGCATGAAGACAGCTCTCTTCACCGCGCCCGAAGCGAAGGCGGCGGGCCTGATCGACGGAACCCTGTATTGGGACCAGCTCGAAGACCGCCTGGGTGGCGACGACTTCCAGAGCGTTGACGAGGACACCTACGGCGACGTGACGCGCGCCGAAGCGGGCATTCACGGCAAGCATCGCGTGGCGGTGGTGCACGCCTACGGCGACATCGGCGGGCGCGAGAGCCGGAGCGGAGGCCTGAGCGGTTCGACCATGGGACACGAGACGGTGATCGACAACCTGCGCGACGCCGAGGCCGACGACGCGGTCAAGGCAATCATCTTCCGCGTCGACAGCCCGGGCGGCGAGAGCCTGGCGAGCGAGCTCATCGCGCGCGAAGTCGCGCGCATCGCGAAGAAAAAACCGGTCATCGTTTCCATGGGCGACGTGGCTGCGTCGGGCGGCTATGCCATTTCGTACCGCGGCACCAAGATCGTGGCCGATTCGCTCACCATTACGGGATCGATCGGATCGATCTTCGGCAAGATGAACATCGCCGGGCTGTGGAAGAAGGGCGGCGTCACCTTCGATTCGGTAACGAAGGGACCGAACGCAAACTTTTTCTCGTCGATTACCGATTTCGACGCCGAGCAGTGGAAGCGCGTCGAGCAGTACCACTACGCATCGTTCGACCTCTGGCTGAAAAACATTTCCGAAGCGCGCAAGATTCCGGTCGACCAGCTGCGCCCGCTCACGGAAGGACGCGTGTGGACGGGCCGGCAGGCGGTTGCCAATCACTTGATCGACGACGCCGGCGGCTGGGAGAAGGCTGTCGAGCTCGCGAAATCCGAGGCCAAGCTTCCCGCCGACGATCCGCTCATCTTCGACCACTATCCGAAGAAGCAGGGCATTGTCACGCTGCTGACGAGCGGCAAGGCGCCCATCACGGTGGCGCGCCTCGTGTTCAGCCGCTGGATGAGCACCGACGTGGCGGAGACCACGCGCATGATGATGAGCGGGGAGCAGCGACTCTACACGGGCGGGCAGTTCAAGTAGACGGGATTACTTGCTTGAGATAAATCCGAGCCGCACGAGAAACTTGCGCTGTTGCTCGATGCCGTCGGCGCGTTTCTCCGGGTCGGGATCGAAATCGTCTTCCTGATTCTTGAGGTTGCGAGTGAGCATGTGTCCGACGCCGTCGTACACGTGAAGGTCGCAAATTCCACCCGCCGCGATGATGGCCGCGCAGAATCTTCGCGCTCCCGCGACGGGAGTCAGCGTGTCCTCCGCTCCCTGGACGATGCATGCCGGGCACGTGGACTTGCCGGCATGATCAGCCGGAGAGAGGTCGATGGCCTGGGCGCGACCCTGGAGCAGCTTCTGGAACCAGGGATCGTGCGCGGGATCGACGGCCGGCGACCACAGGAGCATGGCGTCGGGCGCGCTGCTGCTTCCCTTGCATCCCACCGTCGCGCTTGCCGCGAGCAGATGCCCTCCAGCCGAAACACCGTACCCCGCGATCTTTCCGCCGATCCCCAGTTCTTTCGCATGAGTGCGCGCCCACGCGAATGACGCGCACACGTCATCGAGCGCATCGATCGGCGTGATCTTGTCGTTCGAGAGACGATAGTCCACGGCGATTGCCACCATACCGTACTGCGCAAAACGCTCCGCCGACGCGAATACCCAGTCGGCCGAGCCCGCGACCCAACCGCCGCCATGAAAGAGAAGAATGCCGTTGGCGGGCTTGCTGCCCGCCGGCGGGGAGAACACGAATGCAGCGAGTGAATCGGTTCCCACCACGCGATACACGTAGCGTACCGGTGATGGCGCCGGAGTGCTGTCGGCGGCCCGCCCCGTGGTCGGAACCAGCAATGCCATGGAAAGGATAAGAAACGCTTTACGCATGCAACCCGACTCTATTTGAAACGCGACAACGAAAACAATGACATATCGATACTGCGCGCGCCGCCCTCGG
>DATEHD010000482.1:0-4240 GCA_035279765.1 Candidatus Krumholzibacteriia bacterium
CAGGCAAAAGAATATGTCGGTTGTCCGCCGCTTCCCCTGTAAAATAATGGAGTCACGGCGGCAGCCACGAACGTGTCAACATGCTACGACATCGGGGCCGCCGGAGCAATGGCCGCCGCCATGCGTGTGTGGAGCGTACGCGCATGATCCCCCAGGAGTGATTGCATGACCAACTCACTGCGTCGACTGCTCGTCACGGTTTGCGGCGTCGTGTTCGTCGCCGGACTCGTGCTCGGCACCATCTACACCTATACCGCGCGCACACTTTTCAATCCGGATATTTTCGCCGCCCGCGTTGCCGACGGACTCGCCGATCCACAGATGGCGCAGCTCGTCTCGGAACAGCTGGCCGACGAAATCATCTCCGTGCGCCAGGACCTGATCGCATACCGGCCCGTCATGGTCGGTGCCCTGGAACGCGTGGTGTCGTCCACGCCGTTTCGCGCCGTGGTTCGTCGCGCGGTCAGGCAGGCGCATCAAACGCTGCTGTCCAAGCACGGGGAGAACATTGCGCTGAGCGTCGGTGACTTGAGCGTTGTGGCGCGCGATGCGCTTGCCCAGTACCCGCAGCTGGCCAGCAAGATTCCGCCCGAGGCGCTCGAGGCGTTGCAGTCCACCAAGAACTGGACGCCGGGCAAGGGCATTGCGCGAGTGCTCAATGTGGCCGGGCGCATGCGCAAGCGCGCCCTGGTGTTGCTCGCCATCGGGCTGGTGGCGGGTGTGGTGGGGTTCGCGCTGGCGCGTCGTAAAGATCGTTTCCTGTTACGCGCGGGCGTGGGCCTGGCACTCACCGCTCTGGTAGTGGGCGTGAGCGCGCAATTCGGTGCGCCTCTGCTCGCCGCCGTGGTGAAGCCGCGTTTTGCGTCCGACCTGGTGCGCGGGCTCTGGCCCGCCATCGTGACACCGCTCGCGCTGCGCATGTGGATCCTGGGAGGCATCGGCATCACCCTCGTCGCCGGCGTAACGTCGACGTTCCGTCGCGTCGATCTCCTGGCGAGCGGCTCCGCGATCTGGCACGTGGTCGCCGCACGTCCGCACCACAGGGGCCTGGGGTTGCTGCGCGGCGCGTTCCTCGCGGTTGTCGGTGGTGTCAGCATCTTTCACCCGGCAGCCGTGCTGGACATCGCCGTTGTGGTTGCGGCGGGAATTCTCTTCTTCTTCGGCATCCAGGAAATCTTCTCCATCGTGCTGGACTTGCTGCCGGAGATCGACGACGCGGCGCAGAAAAAGGGGAGCTCGCTTTCGCGCGTCATCACGGCGTGTGTGCTCGCCCTCGCCGTGATCGGCGGTGGCGTGTGGTGGATGACGCGCGAGGACACGAAAGCGCCCGTCGCCGGGCCGGTGGTGATGGCGTGCAACGGGCACCCCGAGCTCTGTGACAGGCATTTCAACGAGGTGGCGTTTGCCGCGTCGCACAATTCGATGAGCGGCGCGGATATCAGGGACTGGATGTTCCCCAACCAGAACGCCGCCATCCCGCAACAGCTCGAGGATGGCGTGCGCGGATTCCTGATCGATGTGCACTACGGCATTCCCATCGGCGAGCGCGTGAAGACGATTCTCGACACCGAAGTCAACTCGATGGCGAAGTACGAAGAAGCGATGGGCAAGGATGCGTTGGCGGCGGCCATGCGCGCGCGCGAACGCATGGTCGGTGAGCCGACCGGCCCCAAGGACGTGTACCTCGCCCACGGCTTCTGCGAGCTGGGTGCGACGAAGTTCGTCGATTGCTTGACGGAGATGCGCGACTTCCTCGTCCTGCATCCCGACGACATCGTCATCATCATGGTCCAGGACGAAGGCGTTTCGCCCGCCGACGTGGCGGACTGTTTCCAGCGCAGCGGGCTCATTGAGATGGTCTACAGGGGTCCTGTGACGAAGCCGTGGCCCACGCTGCGCGAGATGGTGGAGAGCAACCAGCGTGTGGTCGTGATGGCCGAGAATCACTGGGAAGGCGTGCCGTGGTATCACGGCGCGTTCGAAGTCTGCCAGGAGACGCCGTATCGTTTCCTGAAGGTCGAGGAGATCGCCAGCGCGAAGGCAAACAAACCCGGCCGCGGCGGCACCAGCGGCTCGCTGCTCCTCATGAACAACTGGATCGAAACCACGCCCACGCCGCTTCCGAGCAACGCCGAGATCGTCAACTCCTACGACTTCCTGTTGAAGCGCGCGCGCGCGTGCAAGAAGACCCGCAAGATGATGCCGAACCTGGTGGCCGTCGATTTCTACAAGACGGGTGATCTGATCCGCGTTGTCGACGCGCTCAACGGGGTGGAGGAACCGCAGACGGCCGCGGCGACCAAGAAGTAGGGGTGGTGTTTGTGGTACCATTTACACACCCCTGAAGAAACGGAGTCAGTCATGAATCGCGCATTGCGAATCGCTGCGGTTGTGGTGATGTGCCTGCCCCTTGCTCTGTTGTTTTCAGCCCACCCTGCGTATGCCCCGATCGTTGATCCCTGCAAGTCAGCCGTGTCGGTGAGCGGCTCAGCGTTCATCGTGCTTGTATGTCCAAAGGGTGACGGTGATGCCCTCTCTTCGGTGGGTGCGACAATCACACTCACGGTTCGCGACAACGCCGGGGTCGGCGTCGCGGGCATCCCGAAGACAGACATGTGGCTCGTCGGCTGCAATGATGGTTTGCTCCTGTGTGGGGGGAGCCAGGGAAGTCTCGCCGATCGCGCGACCAACGCCCTGGGTCAGACCACCTTCTCGAACGAGCCCAACGCGGGTGGCTGCGATACCGGTCTCTACGTGGTTGCCCAGGGCATTGTCATCCAGCAGTCGGGGTCGTGTGTTCCGTACTGCCTCCCAATCGCCTCACGCAGTCCCGATTACAAATCTGCCGGTGCACCGGGTCCGGCGCCCTGCAGCGGTGATGTGCGGTGCCCGGATGGCAAAGTGTCAATGGCGGACTACAACTGGTTCATCACGCACCTTCGGAGAGCGGACAGTCCAGCGGCCACATATTTCGCATGTGCTGATTATGCCCAACCCTTTGGACAAATCTCCCTCGCGGACTATTCGAAATTCGTGGTGCACTACGCCGGCACCGGACACGCGTGCCCGTTATAGCCGGAGTCTCGATCAGTCAGTGAGAGGGTTTGAAAAGCGTGCCCTTCTTGATTACAAGAAAAAGGGTCGCATTGATGATCAAGAGATAGATGGGAAACGCCATTTCGCTGAGCGTGAATTGTTTGAAGGCGGCGATGGCGGTCAACTGACTGATAAATCCGGCCACATACGGTCCAAGGTTCTCCGTCTCGGGCTGACGCCATGCTTTTACCAGTGTGGGTGCGGCAGCCAGCGCATCCGCGATGATGGACAGGATGATGGCGGCCGCCGGTGCTTTGGTGACCCCCCACAAAATGATCGCGCCTACCGAAAATATTCCGCACACATAGTCCAGCCGTCCCAATTTCCAATACGCGTGTTGATTGACGAAGGAGAAAGCAAAAATCAGCAGCGGGCCGAACCCGGCCATGAACACGGGGAGTACCGGCCAGCGGACGCCGTCACTCAACGACGCGACGGTTGCAATAATGGGGATAATGCCCCACAGCAACCACGTCACACGATTGGGTTTGGTAACACCGCGCAGCGTGCCGCGGATGTATGACAGGACGCCCACCAGTTGGATGATGGCGCCGAGGACGACTAGATATTGGAGCACGGTAGCGTACGAAGGATCGTTTACACCGTATGCAGCAGCCGCAGCGCGCTCTTGTGCGCCGTGTCGCCGTCTTCCACGCGACGCACGAGCTCGGCTTCGAAGAATGAGATGTAGTTGCGCAGTCCCTGCGCGCGCTGCGTGACGGCCTCGCGTGCGACGGCAAACAGGAGCTTGCCGTTGATCTCGCTCAGCCGGCCGCGTTCGTCGACGATTTCGCGCGGAATCTTCACATAGCTCGGACGCTCATCGTTGAGCGTCCAGTGCCGCGCAAACGAAAACACGTCGCACGCCTTCTCTCCCGCGGGAATGTCCAGGTTACGGCACTGCAGAAGATGCACCAGCTCGTGCGAGACGGTGTGATAGGAGAGGCGCGATGGGTTGAGCCAGATCCGCGTCCCGCCCGGAACCGCCATGCCGCTCGCCGCGCGCGTGAGACCCACGATGACTGTCTCACCGTCGAGCTCGGGGAAGTAGCGCCGCACATAGGCGACCATCCGCAGCACCTCGTTCTTCGAACGATGACGCCGGAGCACCGCGCTGGCAATGACGCGCGGCGGCGTAACATCG